>NC_014664.1:3887500-4014469 GCF_000166055.1 Rhodomicrobium vannielii ATCC 17100 | reverse complement strand
TAAAATTCGCTCCGGCTATTTGGCGGTAGCGAAACTCTCGCTTAAGTCACTGATGCAATTTCGCATCAGGCCGTGAGGATTCTAGGCCGCCTGGCCAAGAGCCTTGATGCGAGCCGACAGCCGAGAAATCTTGCGAGACGCGGTGTTCTTATGAAGGATGCCCTTCGAAGCCGAGCGCATGATCTCGGGTTGTGCCTCGCGCAGCGCCAGATTCGCGGCTTCCTTGTCACCGGAGGCGATCGCTTCTTCGACCTTGCGCACGAAAGTGCGCACGCGGCTCTTGCGCGCCTTGTTGACCAGCGTGCGGCGTTCCGCCTGACGGGCGGCTTTCTTGGCCGATTTCGTATTTGCCATATGACGTAGTCCTCTCGCGAGCGAACAACCCGCGCCTTCGAGCTTTTTCGGGAATGAAAAACCGTGTCCGCTAGCCCCATGGGCAGCAACCTGCCCTGCATATACCCGCGAAGCAAGCAAGCGTCAATGTCGGGCGGCGTCAAGCCTCGCTTCTCCGGTGGAGACGCTCCGGCTTCAGGAGCCAAGACCGTTGAGCGCCACCGCGCGCGGATTGCGTGGCCCGTCATCAATCCACACCGGCTCTATCTTGACCACAAGTAAGGCGATCAGCAAGAGCGCGATGTAGAAAAGACCGATCGTGCCGATCATATCCGACACGCTGCCCACCTCGTCGCTGTCTTCCTTGCCGCCACGACCTTTTCCGTACCGCATCGGACCCTCTCCCAAACGACGCGAATGACAAGAATGTCACCTGCAAGACTAAGGTATGAGAAGGGGGTCTGAGAAGTCTTAAGTTCTGGCGATGCCGTTCGGGCGCGCGTTCTTATCCTCAAGCGCAAGCAGCGTCTTGCGGTCGAGCGTGAAGCCGCTGGCGATGAACCGCTCTTCAAGGTAGCGCAGATGCGCGCCAAGCCCCGGGCCGGGCAACCAGCCTTCGTTCAACAGATCAGCACCGTTGACCGGGAATTTGGGGCGCTGCCATTCGCGCGGCAATTCGGCCGCGAATCGCCATGCCGCATCGTCAATCGGCGCGCCGGACGCGGCCCAGCCGATCAGCACGCTGCCGAGATAGGTGCGCGCGCCGATTCTATAGAGCAGCGTTTCGAGATCCCGCTTGGCGAGCGGCGCGCGGAACCACGGCGCCACGGAAGCGAGCCCCATGAGGTCGTTTCGCTCGTCGTTCGACAGGCGCAGCTTGCCCGCGAGCCGCTCGGCATCCTCCTCGACGAAGATCGAGAGCGCGGCGAGTCGGTACATCGGATCGGGCATCAGCTTGAGTTGGGCCTCGATCGCGGCGATCCGGTCGAATCGGCTGCGCCGCGCGATGCCGCCGAGCACGATGAGCAAAAGCCCGCTCTCGTCCATGATGCGAATCGCGTCGGGCGCGCGCACCGTCACGAGGATGCGCAACATCTCCGCGCGAACGCGCTCCGCCGAAAGGCGCTTCAATCCACGGCGCTCGCGAATCGCGGCCGCCAAGCCGTCCGCGTCGAAGTCGCCCTTCGCATAGTCCGCGCTGAAACGGAAGAAGCGCAGGATTCGCAGATAATCTTCACGGATGCGGGTGTCCGCGTCGCCGACGAACCGCACGCGCCGCGCGAGAAGATCCGGCAGACCATCGAGCGGGTCGTGCACCGCGCCGGTCGCGTCCGCGTAAAGGGCGTTCAGCGTGAAATCGCGGCGGCGGGCATCCTCTGCCCAGTCGTCGCCGAAAGCCACCGTCGCGCGCCGTCCGTCCGTATCGACATCGCGGCGCAACGTCGTCACCTCGAAGGGCACGCCGTCCACCACGAGCGTGATCGTGCCATGGTCGATGCCGGTCGGCACCGTCTTGATTCCGGCGGCGGCCGCCAGACGCAGCGTATCGTCAGGCTTCGCGGTCGTCGCGAAATCGACCTCCAGGACAGGCTCTTCGAGAAGCGCGTTGCGCACCGCGCCGCCGACCGCGCGCACCTCGAAACCTTCGCGGTTCAGGCAGTCGAACACGGCCCGCACCTCGGGCGCACGGAACCACGCCGCATCCGCCACCGTCACATTTTCAAGCTTGGTCATCTGTCGTCGCCCTCGTCTCGCGGGGCATACAGCCTTTCATAAAGATTGTGCAACATCGCCGCCGTCGCGCCCCAGATGAAACGCTCCTCGAATTGCATCGCGTGGAACAGGATGCGGTAGTCCTGCCAGTTGAGCAAATGGCGCAGATGATTCTGCTCGTTCATGAGGAAGGAGAGCGGCACCTCGAAAATTTCGGCGACCTCGTTCGGCTCCGGCTCGGGCACGAAGGACGGGTCTATCAGCCCCATCACGGGGATGACGCGAAAGCCCGTGCCCGTGTTGTGCAGGTCGAGCAACGCGAGCGGCTTCACAAACTCCGGGAAAAGGCCGATCTCCTCGCGCGCCTCACGCAGAGCGCTGTGGACGGGTGTCGGATCGGACTTCTCGATCTTGCCGCCGGGAAACGCCACCTGCCCCGCATGCGCCGACAGATGCGCCGTGCGCAGCGTGAGCAGCACCGTCACTTCGGGCTCGCGCGCGACGATGGGCACGAGCACCGCCGCCATGCGCCATTTCTCCGGCGGAAGGAGAAATTCGAGCCTTAAATTTGCGTTAGGATTGCCGGTCTCGTCGAGCCGCCGCCCCGCATCGATGCCGTAGGTGACCGGCTGTTCGGTCATCCAGACGGCCTTTTCGAGGGCTATGCCGCGCGATTGCGCCAGGGCGGCGAAACCTGTTGGCGAAAAAGGACTTAAATCAAGCTCGGGCACGTGCGCCGAAAGCCCAGCCATGGGCACCGTCTCCACAAAACGAACAAATTGATGCAGCGCTCTTCCAGAATGGGAGCCGCTGTCGAGGGCGCGCCGCCCGGCATTAAGCCTGCCGCCCGGCGGTTGTATCACCGGGACGCGGCAGCATATAGTCTCATATCGAAGTGCGTCTCAACTCAGCAGGTTTCAATCGATGCTGCATCCCTCCGAGCCGGACATCGTTTCCCGCGTCGACGACATTCGCGCGAAGGTTGCGCGCGTCAAGGATTCGATATCCCGCGTCATCTTCGGGCAGGATGCCGTCATCGAGCTTGTGCTCGTCAACATCCTGTCCGGCGGCCACGCGCTCCTGATCGGCGTGCCCGGTCTCGCGAAGACCTCGCTCGTCGAGGCGCTCGGCGCGGCGCTCGGACTTGACGCAAAGCGCATCCAGTTTACGCCCGACCTCATGCCGTCCGACATCGTCGGCACCGAAGTGCTTGAGGAGAAGGACGGCCGGCGCACCTTCCGCTTCGTGCCGGGGCCGGTCTTTGCGCAGCTTCTGATGGCGGACGAGATCAACCGCGCCAGCCCGAAGACGCAATCCGCGCTGCTTCAGGCGATGCAGGAGCAGCAAGTCACCTACGCCGGGCAGACTTATGCGCTGCCCGCTCCGTTTTTCGTGCTCGCGACGCAAAACCCGCTTGAGCAGGAAGGCACTTATCCTCTCCCCGAGGCGCAGCTCGATCGCTTCCTGCTTCAGGTGGACGTGTCCTATCCCGACGCGACCGCCGAGCGCCGCATGCTCTATTCCACCACCGGCACCGAAGACCGCACCGTGCAGCCCGTGCTGACGGCGGCGGAGGTGATCGCGGCGCAGCAACTCGTGCGCCAGATCCCGGCGGGCGACAGCGTGGTCGACGCCATCCTCACCCTCGTCCGTTCCGCCCGTCCGAATACGCCGGAAGCCGGGCCGCGCGTGAATGAACTCGTCGCATGGGGCCCGGGGCCGCGCGCCAGCCAGTCGCTCATGCTCACCGTCCGCGCCCGCGCGCTGCTCGACGGCCGCTTCGCGCCCTCCATCGACGATGTGATCGCGCTCGCAAAGCCCGTGCTGCGGCACCGCATGGCGCTGACCTTCGGCGCGCGCACGGAAAACGTCACCGTCGACGAGGTCATCGACTCCCTTCTCGCAAAGCTGAAATAGGCGGGGTCACACCCTTTGACGTCGGCGTCGGAACTTCTTTCGCGGCCATCGGCCCTCGCCCTTGAAGGCGCATCGCAGGATCTCGTGGCCAAGCTGCCCGCGCTTCTGATGGAGGCGCGGCGCGTGGCTATCACGGTCGCGCAGGGAACGCATGGGCGGCGGCGCGCGGGGCCCGGCGAAACCTTCTGGCAATACCGCACTTTCGAGGCGGGCGATCCGTCCGCGTTGATCGACTGGCGCCGTTCGGCCAGTTCGAGCCATCTCTATGTTCGCGAACGCGAATGGGAGGCGGCGCACACGGTCTGGATCTGGCTCGACCTTTCGCCCTCGATGATGTTTCGCTCCCACCTTGCGCCGCAGTCCAAGGCCGAGCGCGCGGTGGTGCTGGCGCTGGCGCTGGCGACGCTCCTGTCGGAGGCGGGCGAGCGCGTGGGCATCCCCGGCCTCATGGAGCCGAAGACAAGGCGCAACGCCGCCACCGCAATGGTCGAAGCGATCGCGCGTGGCATCGGCGCGCTGGGCGGCCTGCCGGAAGGCGGCCGGCGCGTCAGCCGTCATTCGGAGATCGTGATCTTCAGCGATTTCCTCGAGCCGGAAGCATCGCTCGCGGCGCGTTTCGCCCTACTCGCGCGCCAAGGTTCGCGCGGCCACCTCATGCGCATCCTCGATCCCGCAGAAGAAAGCCTTCCCTATCAGGGTCGCGTCGATTTCGTGGACGCCGAAAGCGGCGAGCACTACGTTGCGGAGCGCGCTGAAAGCCTGCGTGACGATTATCGCGCGAGGCTCGCCGCTCACAAGGCCGCCATCGCCCAGCACGCCCATTCAGTCGGCTGGTCGCCCTTTCTGCATCACACCGACCGCGCCGCGACGGAACCGCTGCTTGCACTTCACATGCATCTGTCGGGGCTCGAAAAAGCCTACCGTGCGACAGGCTTCGTGAAGGGCCAACCGCAGGCGGGGAATGATCCATGATCGCAGCGCTTCAATCGCTAAGTTTTTCTGCGCCGTGGATGCTGGCGGGGCTTGCCGCGCTGCCGCTGATCTGGTGGCTGCTCCGAGCGACGCCGCCGCGCCCGGACACTGTCTCCTTCCCGCCGACCTCCATCCTGATCGGGCTGAAGCATCGCGAGAAGACGCCGGTTCGCAGCCCGTGGTGGCTGACGGCGTTGCGCATGCTGGTTGCCGCTGCCGTGATCGGCGCGCTCGCCGGTCCGCATATCAAGCCGCCAGCGACCGCCAGCGCCACGCTCGCGCAACCGCTCCTCGTCGTGGTGGATAATGGCTGGCAAAGCGCGAGCCGCTGGGCCGCGCGCCGCGCCTTCGCCGAGCAACTCGCAGTGCTCGCGGACGAAAGCGGGCAGACGATGTATCTCGCCGCGACAGCCGGCCCGTCCGCGCCGCTTCAGCCGCTGACGCCGGTAGAATTTCGCCAGCGCTTCGCCTCGCTCGTCCCGCAGCCGTATCCCGGCGACCGCGCGGGGCTCGCGGCGCAGGTCGAGCGCGAGCTTGGAGCGCGCGGCAAGATTTCCGTGGCGTGGCTCGCGGACGGCATCGAAGATAGCGGCACTGCGGCGCTCAACAAGGCGCTGGCGGCCGTGGCCACGGGCGGCGTGATCGATCTCTACTGCGATCCGGACGGCGCTGGTGCGCTCGCGCTGACGCGCGCGGCCTCCGCCAATGCCGGGCCGATCACGGCGAAGGTCTTGAAAGCCGAATCCTCGCCGCACAGCGGTCAGGTCGCGGCAGTGACTGGGCGCGGCGAGCGTCTGTCGGTCGCGCCTTTCGATCTCAAGAGCGGCGCATCCTCGGCGGAAGTGTCCTTCGACCTGCCGCTGGACCTTCGCAATCAGGTGGCGCGGCTCGAAATCGTGGGCGAGGCGTCGGCGGGCGGCGTGTTTCTGCTCGACGGGCGCTCACAGCGCCGTCGCGTGGGCCTCGTCGCGACCGAAGGTAACGACGATGCGCAGCCGCTCCTTTCGCCGACCTATTATCTCGAACGCGCGCTGACGCCCTTCGCGGAGATCGTTCGCCCGCGCACCGCCAATCTCGACGTGGCAACCGCCGACCTCGTCGCGGCGAAACCTTCGGTGATTATTCTGTCCGACGTTGGCCGCCTGTCCGGCGCCGTGCGCGAGCGGCTCCGAGCCTTCGTCGAGGACGGCGGCATGCTGATCCGCTTCGCCGGGCCGAGGCTCGAACAGGGCGGCGACACGCTCCTCCCCGCGCCGTTGCGCGAAGGCGGGCGCACGCTCGGCGGCGCGATGACATGGACGTCGCCGCAGACGCCCGCAGCCTTCGAGGAGGAGTCGCCGTTCAACCGGCTGGCGATCCCGAAGGATGTCGCCGTGACGCGGCAGGTGCTGGCGGACCCGGCCCAGATGCCGCGCGAAACGAAGGTCTGGGCGCGGCTTTCCGATGGAACGCCGCTCGTAACGGCGGCGAGGCGCGGTGCCGGGACTTTAGTCTTTTTTCACATTACCGCGAACCCGGATTGGTCTAATCTACCTATTTCGGGTCTTTTCGTGGAGATGATGCGTAAAACTCTCGAAGCGTCGCCGTTACAGCTTTCCCGGGCCACGAACGCAGAGGCCGTTCCTGGCGACATACAGGCGGCCGCCCTTGGTCAGGATGTCCCGCTGAAGCCGTGGCGCGCCCTCGACGGGTTCGGCAAGCTCGGCGTCCCTGGCGAACGCGCGCAGCCGATCGCAGCGAGTGCCGCCGATACGGCCCGCGTCAGCGCTGCCAACCCACCCGGACTTTACGGCCCGCAGAATGCCGTCCGCGCGTTAAACACCGTCCAGGACGGCGACGCTTTCGCGGCATTGAAGGCGGTCGACGGGGCGCGCGTCGCCGTTTTCACCGAGGCGAAAACCATCGCGCTCGCGCCGTGGCTTTTCCTCGCCGCGCTCTGCCTTTTCCTGCTGGACGGCATCGCCTGCGCCCTTTTCCTCGGCCGAAGCGCGCCGCGCTGGAGAAAACCCGCCGCCGCTGCGCTCGCCCTTGGCCTCGCTTTCGGCCTCGTACCGGAGTCGCGCGCCGAAGCCCGCGCCGCCGCACCAAACGCCACCGCAAACGCGTCCGGTCTGTCGAGCGAAGCGGCAGCCTTCGCCATGGCGGCCTCGCTCGAAACGCGTTTCGCCTATGTCATCACGGGTAACGCGGAAGCCGACCGCGTGAGTCAGGCCGGCCTCGCGGGGCTCTCCCGCATCCTGTCCGCGCGCACGGCGGTGGAGCCGGGCGAGCCCATCGCCGTCGATCCCGCGAAGGACGAACTCGTGTTCTTCCCGCTCATCTACTGGCCCGTGATGGCGAACGCGGAACCGCTGGCGGATCATGTGCTCGCGAAGGTGGACGCCTACATGAAGCAGGGCGGCCTTATCATTTTCGACACCAAGAACGAAGAGGCGAGCCCCGAGAGCCTCCTCGCACGCGGCGGCCGCACGCCACTCGCGCAGCTTCTCGGCAAGCTCGACATTCCGCCGCTCCAGCGCGTGCCCGACGATCACGTGCTGACGCGATCCTTCTACCTCCTGCAATCCTTCCCCGGCCGCTGGGACAATGGCGATCCATGGGTGGAAGCGCGTCAGGAGTCGGGCGATGCGGCGCGGCGCGGCGTGAAGTCGGACGGCGTCAGCTCGCTCATCGTCACGTCGAACGATCTCGCCTCCGCCTGGGCGATGGACGACAGCGACCGGCCGATGTTCGCGGTGGTGCCGGGCGGCGAGGACCAGCGCGAGATGTCGTATCGCGTCGGCGTCAACATCGCGATGTACGCTCTGACGGGGAACTACAAGGCCGATCAGGTTCACGTGCCCGCCATCCTCGAACGGCTGGGGCATTAGGCGAAACATGAATTGGTCGTTCGAGTTTTTCCCCTTCTTTCCGCGCGAGGTGCTGATCGCCCTCGGCGTTGCGTGCCTCGTTGTGCTCGCTCTCTCCGCGTGGCGGAACCGGCGCGGCCTGTTTCTGCGCGCGCTCGCGCTAGCCTGCCTCCTGCTCGCGCTCGCCAATCCGAACCTCAAGAACGAGGTGCGCCAGCCTCTCGCCAACATCGCCGTGGTGGTGGTGGATGAAAGCTCCAGCATGCAGCTTGCCGGCCGCGCCGACCGCGCTCGCGACATCGAAGCCGCGCTGAAGGAGAAATTCGCGCAGGTTCCCGATCTCGAAGTGCGCTGGGTGCATGCCACGCCGACCGACCAGCAAGGCGGCGAATCGACGGAACTGTTCGCGGCGCTCGACAAGGCCATGGGCGATATCCCACCGGGGCGCGTGGCGGGCGCGGTGTTCATCACCGACGGACAAATTCACGACGTGCCGCAGGACAAGGCGCGGCTCGGCTTCGATGCGCCGGTTCATGCGCTGATCGCGGGTGCGCCGGACGAAAAGGACAACCGCATCGAGGTCGTCTCCGCGCCGCGCTTCGGCCTCGTCGGTTCCGAGCAGACGGCCGAGATTCGCGCGGAGAAAAGCGGCAAAAGCGGCGCTGGGCTTGCGACGATCTTCGTGCGCCGCGCCTCCGGGCCGGTGGAGACCATCAGCGCGCCTTACGGCAAGACGGTGCCGATCAAGATGCGCTTCGACCGCGCTGGACCGAACATCGTCGAGGTCGACCTGAAGCCGGAGCCGGGCGAACTCACGACGATCAACAACAAGACCGTGATTCAGGCGCAGGGCGTTCGCGAGAATTTGCGCGTGCTGCTGGTGTCGGGAGAACCGCATGCGGGCGAACGCACGTGGCGCAATCTGCTGCGCTCCGACGCGGCGGTGGACCTTGTGCATTTCACCATCCTGCGACCGCCGGAGAAGCACGACGGCACGCCCATCGACCAGCTTTCGCTCATCGCTTTCCCCACGCGCGAGCTGTTCTCCGAGAAACTGAGCCAGTTCGATCTCATCATCTTCGACCGTTACCAGCGCCGCGCCGTGCTGCCCATGGTCTACCTCGATAACGTCGCGCGCTATGTCGAACAGGGCGGCGCGGTGCTCGTGGCGGCGGGCGCGGATTACGCCTCGCCCGTGAGCCTCGCGCGGACGCCGCTCGGCGCGGTGCTGCCCGCGCGCCCGACTGGACGCGTGGTGGAAGAGCCGTTCCGCCCGTCGATCACCAAGGAAGGCGAGAAGCATCCCGTCACGGCCGGGCTTCCCGGTGCACCGAAGAAGGATGGGCAGGAGCCGAAATGGGGCCACTGGTTCCGCGTGATCGACAGTCAGGCAGAGCGCGGCGAAGTGGTCATGAGCGGTGCCGAAGGCAAGCCGCTGCTGGTGCTCGACCGGCGAGGCGAGGGCCGCGTGGCGCTTCTGCTCTCCGATCATGCCTGGCTCTGGGCGCGCGGCTATGAGGGCGGCGGTCCGCATGTCGACCTGCTGCGTCGCCTCGCGCACTGGCTCATGAAGGAGCCCGACCTCGAAGAAGAGGCGCTTTCGGCGCGCGCGGGCCGCAGCGACATCACCATTGAGCGCCGCACCGTGAAGGGCGAAATAGGCGAGGCAACGCTGACATTGCCTTCGGGCAAGGAAGTTAAAGTCGCGCTCGACGAAACCGCGCCGGGGCGGTTCTCGAAGACGGTCGCGACGAACGAGGCGGGCGTGCATCGCATCGCCATGGACGGGCTGACCGCCGTCGCCATCGCGGGCGACCTGAACGCGCCCGAGTTTCGCAAGGTGATCGCCACCGACGAGCCGATGCGCCCGATCCTGGACAAGACAGGCGGCGGCGCGTTTTACCTCGGCGGCACCATGGATGCGCCCACAAAGGACGTGCCGTCGATATCCATGGTGAAATCCGGCCATCGTTTTGCGGGCGGCACGTGGCTCGGCCTCAAGGCGCAGGACGCGTTCGAGGTCAAGGCCGTATCCTATACGCCACTCGTAGCGGGCTTCGCCGCGCTTGGGCTCGCGCTCGGTCTGCTCGCGCTGACGTGGTATCGCGAAGGGCGTTAGACGCTCACCCCGGGGACGCCGCCGACCCGGCCAGCAATCCGCCGTCGATGCTCAATTCCGCGCCTGTGATGTAGGTCGCCTCGTCGGATGCGAGGAGCACGGCGATGGCTGCCACCTCCTCAGGCCGTCCGAAGCGCTTCAGCGGTGTGTCCGCAACGAGCGCCTGCATGCGCGCCTCGCGGTCCGCACCCTGGCCAAGCATCGGCTCCCACATCCGGGTCAGAATGGCCGCCGGATGAATGGAGTTGCAGCGGATCTTCCACCCCTGTTGGGCGCAGTAAAGCGCGACGGTTTTCGTGTGGTTGCGAATGGCGGCTTTTGATGACGCGTAGGCGGCGGCCAGCGGTATGCCGACAAGGCCGGAGCGTGAGGAGATATTGATAATGGAGCCCGCTCGCCGCGCCTTCATCGCGCCGATGGCGTACCGGCACCCGAGGAAAGTGCCGTCGAGGTTCACGCGGTGGACGGAATGCCACGCATCGAGCGTCGCATGTTCGGGGTCATGGGCGGCGGCGCCTTCCTCGAACCCGGTTATACCGGCGTTGTTGACGACGACATCGGCCACCGGGACGAGTACCGCCAGCGCCGCCCAATCGTCCTCGGCGCTTACGTCGAGCCGGTGGAATGCGCAGCCTATTTCGGACGCCGTGGCGACGCCCGCAACCTCGTCCTTGTCGGTCGCGATAACGACCGCACCCTCCGCGTGAAATGCTTCAGCTATGGCGCGGCCAATACCGCGCGCTGCGCCGGTGACGACGCAAATCTTGCCAGTAAGTCTCTGCATGATAGTCCTGTCGATTGGGCTGGTGAGCGGATCGCTCCGCAAGCGAGATGCGCTTTTCCGCCTTAGCGGTGCCCTTGGACCATCTGCAAAATCCTCCCCGAAAAGTGCGCCCGGCCCTACTCCGCCGCGACGCGCGCCTTGTGCTGCGCATGGAACGCATCGATCCGCGCTTCCATCTCGTGGCGGAAGTGCCGGATCAGGCCCTGCACCGGCCACGCGGCGGCATCGCCGAGCGCGCAGATGGTGTGGCCTTCAATCTGCTTCGAGACATCCCAAAGCATGTCGATCTCGGCGTGTTCCGCGCGGCCTTCGACCATACGCTCCATGACGCGCCACATCCAGCCCGTGCCCTCGCGGCAGGGCGTGCACTGGCCGCAGCTTTCGTGCTTGTAGAAATACGAAAGGCGCGAGATGGCCTTCACGATGTCGGTGGACTTGTCCATGACGATCACCGCAGCCGTGCCGAGGCCGGAGCCGACCTTGCGCAAGCTGTCGAAGTCCATGCCGAGGTCGTTGCACATATGCGCGGGCACGCAGGGCACCGACGAGCCGCCGGGGATGATGGCGAGCAGATTATCCCAGCCGCCGCGCACGCCGCCCGCATGCTTATCCACGAGTTCGCGGAAGCTGATGCCCATTTCCTCTTCGACATTGCAGGGCCGCTCGACGTGCCCCGAAATGCAGAACAGCTTCGTGCCAGTGTTGTTCGGCTTGCCGAGCGCCGCGAACCACGCTGCGCCGCGCCGCAGAATGTCGGGCACCACCGCGATCGATTCGACGTTATTGACCGTCGTCGGCGCGCCCCACAGACCCGCATTGGCCGGGAATGGCGGCTTCAGACGGGGTTGGCCCTTCTTGCCCTCGATGCTTTCGAGCTGCGCCGTTTCCTCGCCGCAGATATAGGCGCCCGCGCCGTGGTGGACGTAGATATCGCAGTCCCAGCCGTTGATGTTATCCTTGCCGATAAGGCGCGCCTCGTAGGCTTGATCGATGGCCGCTTGCAGGCGTTGGCGCTCGCGGATGAACTCGCCGCGAATGTAAATGTAGACGACGTTCGCCCGCATCGCGAAAGCGCCGATGAGCGAGCCCTCGATGAGAAGGTGCGGATCGTGGCGGATGATTTCGCGGTCTTTGCAGGTGCCCGGCTCGGACTCGTCGGCGTTCACCACGAGGTAATGCGGGCGACCGTCGGACTTCTTGGGCATGAACGACCATTTCATGCCGGTGGAGAAGCCCGCGCCGCCGCGACCGCGCAGCCCGCTCGCCTTCATCTCCTCAATGATCCAGTCTTGGCCCTTTTCGAGGATCGCCTTCGTGTTGTCCCAAGCGCCACGCTCGCGCGCGCCCTTCAGGCCCCAGTCGTGCTGTCCGTAAAGGTTCTTGAAGATGCGGTCTTTATCGGAAAGCATGCTCAGTCCTTATCCTTCGGCTCGGTCTCGCTTCCAGCCGCATCGGGGGCCACGCCGCCCGGCGTGTTCGTGTCGTCAAGAGCTTTCGCGGCCGCGAGCCACTCCGCCGTCTTGCCCTTGAACCGAGGATAGCGCGTTTCGATCCACTCCACATCCTCTGCCGTGAGGCGGCCGACCTGCCCGTAACGCGTGATGCCGATGGCGTTCAGCGCGTGTTGCGCGTCGGGATCGAGGTCGGCGAGCTTCGTAAGATCATCCGGGTCGCCTTCCGACCGCTCGAAGCGCGCGCGCTCTTCCGCAACCTTCTCCACATCGCCGGATTTCGCTTCAGGCGGCTGAACCGGCGATGCAGCTTCGACCGCGCCCTGAACCTCCGCCTGCGTCTGCGCCTCCTCGGCGGCGCGCTCCGTCTGCGGCTCCTGCTTTTCCTCATCCTCGAAAAGAAGCGTGGTCGGGCCGCCTTCCGGGGCGGAGCACTGTCGCCCGATCTGCGAGCCGGGCTTCACCTCGCGCCCGCGCCTGAGCCCCGACAGCACCGCTTCGAAGTTTTCCGGCGTCAGGTCTTCGTAATAATCGTCGTTGATCTGCACCATGGGCGCGTTCACGCACGCACCGAGGCATTCGACCTCGACCCACGAGAACACGCCTTCGGGCGTCACCTCGCGCTCGTCGCCGATCTCGCGCTTGCAGACCTTCTTGATGTCTTCCGCGCCGCGAAGCATGCAGGGCGTCGTGCCGCACACCTGCACATGGTAGCGGCCAACCGGCGACAGGTTGAACATCGAATAGAAGGTCGCGACCTCATACACGCGGATATAGGGCATGCCGAGTAGATCGCCGACATAGCGAATCGCCGGCTCCGGCAGCCATCGATCATTCTGCTCCTGCGCGCGCCACAACAGGGGCAGCACGGCGGCCTGATGGCGGCCTTCGGGGTATTTCTTGATCTGCTCCTTCGCCCACGCGAGATTTTCAGGCGTGAATTCGAAGTCGCTCGGCTGATTCGGATCGAGGCGTCGGACGGACATGCGGGTTCCCAGAAGTTCTAGCGCAGTGGTTTCTTCATTTGATTCACCTGTGCTGCTGGCATCGTTATCAAATGTAGAATTCGAACCTGCACTAGAAATCAATGATGCCAGTGCTCTTCAGGCGTACGTTTGCTTGCGCGCGCGCGGGTAGTCCAAACGTATGCGACAGAGCACTTGCTGGTTAATAACCGAGATGCGCCGAGTTCGCCAGAGGTTAAGCGGGCGCAGGGCGTAGGAATATCGGCGGAAAAGCGCTCAGGATGGCAGCATGTCCGTGTATCCCAGAGCGACGAGCACAAGCGAGATAAGCGTCGTGAAGAAGCTCGCAGCGAAACAATAGGTGCCGCGTCGGAAAGAGCGGATGACGCGGCGGAGCGTCTCTTCCATCTCGTTTTCGCCGAGCGTCGAGAGAAGATGATAGTTGGTCTTCGGGTGGCTGATCGCGCTCCAGCCGACCGACAGCGTCAGGCAGCGCAGATAGAAGAAGCACGCGGCCACGATCAGCGCAGCATCGAGGGCCAGAAAGGCCGCGTAAAGCGAGCGATGCGGCGAGGCCGGATAGACGAGCGCATTAAAGAAATAGATGCAAACCGCGAACAGGATCGCGACGAATTGCAGCAGCGACCCGGAATTGTTCTGAATGCGGCCGATTTCGAGGAGGTGAAGGCCGAGGCGTTCCGGCGAGGAAAACCCGTTGTCCGGCGCGGCGATGGCTGGCTCCGCGATTGCCTGATCTGTCATCCGCCCCTCCCCGAACTCCGCATTTGGCCTTGACACCTAGCGCGCTGGCGCGGCTTCAGTTGGGTCTGTATCGAAGGGCGCAGCGCGCCGAAAGCATCGCCGTGAAAGCGTTGGAGGTCGCAAACCCCACATAGCGCGCTTTCGCCCGCTGTTTCAATCAGACGCTTTTCATCGCCGATAGCGCGGCCGCGAAGAAGATGACCGCCTCGACGAGAATATCGGGTGCGGGCGGCACGATCCTGAGGCCGCGGCCGTCGCCCTTGTCGCGCATGTTGACCCGGAACTGATAGACGAACGAGATCAGAACCAGCGACAGGAACATGAAGACGACCGAAAACGGCCCGGCATCGATGCCGAGTATTCCAGTGGACTTCGCAAACGCGCCGAAACCCGCGCCAGTCAGCGCCGCAAGCACCCAGGCAACCACGTTCCACATCGCGCCGCATCCCCTCTTTTTCGAGCGTTTAGGGCTTTTGGTGGAACCGAAAACGCGCTCTCATTTTCGTTGAGCCGGATCTCGTACCCGGCGTACCAAGCTCCCGCATCGAATCGCAGTCGCGCGGAGCCTCGCGACGAGGCTGCGCGCACGCAATGGCGATCAGCGGTCGATTTCGCCGAATACGATGTCGATACTGCCGAGGATGGCCGCCACGTCCGCCAGCATGTGCCCCTTGCACAGGAAGTCCATCGCGGCGAGATGCGGGAAGCCGGGAGCGCGGATCTTGCAGCGATACGGGCGGTTCGTGCCGTCCGCCACGAGATAGACACCGAACTCGCCTTTCGGTGCTTCGACGGCGGCATAAACCTCGCCTTCCGGGACGCGAAAGCCCTCGGTATACAGCTTGAAGTGATGGATGAGCGCCTCCATCGAGCGCTTCATCTCTTCGCGGCGCGGGGGCGTGACCTTGTTGTTCGGCAGGATCACCGGTCCCTTGCCCGCTGGCGAATTCAGGCGCTCGATACACTGCTTCATGATGCGGATCGACTGGCGCATCTCCTCCATGCGGATGAGATAGCGATCCCAGTTGTCGCCGTTCTTGCCGATGGGGATGTCGAAGTCGAGATCCGCGTAGCACTCGTAAGGCTGGCTCTTGCGCAAGTCCCAAGCCGCGCCCGAGCCGCGGATCATGGTGCCCGTGAAGCCCCACGCCATGGCGTCTTCGAGGCTGACAACGCCGATATCGACGGTGCGTTGCTTGAAGATGCGGTTATCGGTGAGAAGCGTATCGAGGTCGGCCAGCACCTTGAGGAAGCTGTCGCACCACGCTTCGATATCGTCGATGAGCGCCTGCGGCAGATCCTGATGCACGCCGCCGGGGCGGAAATAATTCGCGTGGAGCCGCGCCCCGCTCGCGCGCTCGTAGAACACCATCAGCTTTTCGCGCTCTTCGAAGCCCCAGAGCGGCGGCGTCAACGCGCCGAGGTCGAGCGCGAACGTGGTGACGTTCAGCAGATGGTTGAGGATGCGGCCGATTTCCGAGAAGAGCACGCGGATAAGCTGACCGCGAATCGGAGGCGTTACGCCGAGCAGCTTCTCGATCGCGAGGCAGAAGGCGTGCTCCTGATTCATCGGCGCGACATAGTCGAGCCGGTCGAAATAGGGAATCGCCTGAAGATAGGTTTTGTGCTCGATGAGCTTCTCGGTGCCGCGATGCAGAAGCCCGATATGCGGATCGACGCGATGCACGACCTCGCCATCGAGTTCGAGGATCAACCGGAGCACGCCATGCGCGGCCGGGTGCTGCGGCCCGAAATTGATCGTGAAGTTGCGGTTCTCCGGCGGACGCTCCAGGCTTTCCGTTTCCACCTTGTACGCCTCGCTCACCGCGCCGCTGCCGTCAGCCATGGAGCCTCGTTGCCCGATTGTCTTTTATGTTCATGGTCGCTTACGCCTTCGGCGCGGTCGTCGCCTTCTCGTCGCCGGGAAGCAGATAATCGGCGCCCTCCCACGGCGAGAGGAAGTCGAAGCTGCGGAATTCCTGCGGAAGCTTCACCGGCTCGTAGACGACCCGCTTCTGCTCTTCGTCGTAGCGCAATTCGACAAAGCCCGTGAGCGGGAAATCCTTGCGCAGCGGATGGCCGCGGAAACCGTAGTCCGTGAGGATGCGGCGCAGGTCTGGATGACCTTCGAACAGGATGCCGTACAGGTCGTAGGCTTCGCGCTCGAACCAGTTCGCGGCGGGAAACACCCCGACAAGGCTCGGCACCGGCGTTGCAGCATCGGCGGTTGTCTTCAGCCTCACGCGCAAATTCTGATACATACTGAGGAAATGATAGACGACATCGAAGCGTTCGGCGCGCTCGGGGTAATCCACACCGCAGATGTCGACGAGGATCGTGAAGCGCCACGCCGGATCGCTCCGCAGAAATTCGGCGATGGCCGGAATGCGGGCGCGATCCACCAACACGGTCAGTTCGCCGAGCGCGAACCGCGTCTCCGTGACGCCTTCGGGAAAAGCGCCCTTCAGGGCCTCGGCCAGCACTTCGAGCTTCGCCGTGTTCGTCATCGATTTCGCCTATCGTTCAATCGTGCCGGTGCGGCGGATTTTCTTCTGCAAAAGCATGATGCCATAAAGCAGCGCTTCAGCCGAGGGCGGGCAGCCGGGGATGTACACATCGACCGGCACGACGCGATCGCAGCCGCGCACCACCGAATAGGAATAGTGGTAATAGCCGCCGCCATTCGCGCAGGAACCCATGGAGATAACGTAACGCGGCTCCGGCATCTGGTCGTAGACCTTGCGGAGCGCGGGCGCCATCTTGTTGCACAGCGTGCCGGCCACGATCATCAGATCCGACTGGCGCGGGCTTGCGCGCGGTGCTGTGCCGAAACGCTCGAGATCGTAGCGCGGCATCGACACCTGGATCATTTCCACGGCGCAGCAGGCAAGGCCGAACGTCATCCACATGAGCGAGCCGGTGCGCGCCCAGTTGATCACATCCTCCGTGCTCGTGACGAGGAAACCCTTGTCCGCAAGCTGGGCGTTCAGCCCGTCGAAGTCGACGGCTGCTCCAGCCCCAGGTCGGCCAGGCGTGTCATAAAATGGCAGTGGAAATCCGGGCGTGGTCATCGATCCAACAGTGAGCGCTTTACCTTGTTCGATATATGGCGAGATGGAGGCAAACGCCAAGCGGTTTTTACCGCTCGGCCGCGTGACATAAGGGCGGAGGGCTTCCCGTCAAACCATGCAAGCACTTAGGCTTGCAGCACCTCGTAAAAGTGCGCTAAAGAACGACATAGTTCCCGTTTGATAATGTGTTTCTCTCAAATGAAAAATTTTGTCGACCACATTCCGGTTTTCCTCATCAATCTTGACCGGGCGCCTCATCGCCTCGCCCGCATGGACGAGAAGCTTCGCTCTCTCGGCATCGCCTATGAGCGGTTTGCGGCCATCGATGGCAGAGCGCTTCCACCGGACTCCGTGGAGACGTTCGCGCCCAGGGAAACCTGGACAAAGCCGACGAGAAGACCCATCGCGAACGAGGTCGCCTGCTTTCAGAGTCATCTCAGCGTGTTGCAGATCATACGCGATCGCAGCTACGAACGCGCATGCGTCCTTGAGGACGACCTTGATCTCGCGCCGGACTTCGGCACTTTTCTGGATCCCACGCTCAAATTTCCCCCCAATACCGATTTCCTGAAACTTGAAGTCACCCAAGTCAAGCGGCTGAAGGTGCTGCCCCTGAGGCCCATCGGCGCGCGCACGCTAGGTCTGATCTCACGAGGCGGCGATATAGGGGCGGCGGCTTATGTCGTCACCGCTCGCGGTGTACGAAACCTTCTGCCCAACCTCAAACCGATGGTGGATTTCTACGATAACCAGGCTTTCGGTGCCGCCACCTTGAAGCCTCGCGTATACCACGTCATCCCTTTCCCGGCCGATCAGGAAGACGGAAGCGAGATGGGACGTCCGCAGGAGTTCGTGTCCGAAAAAAAAGGAACCACACCGAAGGGAAAGCGCCTGCGCAAGCCGCTCCATCGAAAGATGAAGTCCAGCATCAAAAAAAGAATGTCGTTCCATCGCAAGGTGGCTGAATACATCCGCGTCCATGGAGTGTGGATAGCCGCGGGTCTGTTGTTCCGGGCAAAAATGATGGAACGGGCCGAGCTTCTCGGCGATTTGTATCAGCCGCGCGAACTTAACGCATCATGCGATGATCTGCCGCCCAAGCTCAAGGAAGCGATACCCGTCGGGAACAGCAGGCCGGGGGAGAGAACGTCACAGAGAACAGCTTGAGCTGATGCGGCGGCGGGCTCAATCCCAGTCGAGCGCGCCCTTCTTCCATTCGTAGATGAAGCCGATGGTAAGCACCGAAAGGAATGCCATCATCGCCCAGAAACCTGCGACGCCTGCCTCCTTGAACGCCACCGCCCAAGGGAAAAGGAAGGCCACTTCGAGGTCGAAGATGATGAACAGGATCGCCACGAGATAAAAGCGCACGTCGAACTTCATGCGGGCGTCGTCGAAAGCCGGGAAGCCGCATTCATACGCGGCCACCTTCTCCGGGTCGGGATTGTTCGGTGCGACGAAGAACGGCGCAACAAGCAGCCCAAGCCCGATGATGAGCGAAACGCCAAGGAAGATCACAAGCGGAAAATATTGCTGAAGCAGTTCGGTCATGAGGCTCGTTCGCGAATGAGAGCAGCTGCGCCGTGCGGCGATCCCTCTTTTTTGCACGATTTACGCATCGTGCGCAACGGCGCTTCTTCGCAACCAACTGCGGTCGGAAAGGCTCCGGCGAAAGCTTAGGCGGCCTCCTGATTGCGCAGACGGAGATCGCGGCCCTGCTCCGCCAGGCGCTTCACCGTCGAGATGAAACAATCGCTTTTCAGCGGCTTCGCCATATACCCGTCAGCGCCGGCAGAAGCGTGATATTCCTCCGCGCCCTTCATCGCATCGGCGGTGAGCGACAGGATCGGAATGTCCCGCTTCCAGTCGGCACGGTGCCGGATGATCCTTATGGCCTCGACGCCATTCATGATGGGCATCTGGCTATCCATGATGATGAGATCGTAATCGCGCTTTTCGAGCTTCACGAGCACCTGCTGACCGTTCTCGGCCGAATGCGTCTCGCATCCAGCGGCCTGCAAGAGCGCGAGCGCAAGCTTGAGGTTGATCGGATGGTCTTCGGCGACGAGCACATCGTAGACGCATGGCGTGAGCTGCGCGGTCTCCTCCACGCTCCCGCTGCCGCTGCTCTGCGCAGCCGGTAATTGCACTTGATCGTTGTCGAGCCACAGCGGCAACCAGACAAGGAACGTCGAGCCTTCTCCGCGCTCGCTTTCGACCGTGATGGTGCCGCCCATCAGTTCGGTGAGTTCCTTCGCGATGGCGAGGCCGAGGCCGCTACCCTTGACCTTGCCGGAACAAAGGTCATCGGCCTGATAGAAGCGGTTGAAAATCTTGCGCAATCGATCGGGGGCGATGCCTGGCCCGGTGTCGTTGACGGAAAAGGCCAGCCCATTGTTTTCGGCCGAAATCGATAGCGTCACCTCGCCCGTTTCGGTGAACTTGATTGCGTTGCCGAGCAGGTTGACGAGGATTTGGCGAATGCGCTCCACGTCGCCGATGGCGATTGTCTGCGACGGCAAGGTGCTGCTGACCTTCAATTGCAGCGCCTTCTCGTCGGCGAGCGCCTGAAGCGAGCGTGCCGCCGAAATAAGCTGATTCAGCTTGAACGGGGCGCTCTGGATTTCGAGCGTGCCGCGTTCGATCTTGCCGAGATCGAGGATCTCGTCGATCAGCGACATGAGCGACTTGGACGACGATTGGATAAGGGTCGCGTAATCGCGCTGCGTGTCGCTCAGATTGCCTTGAAGCAGCAACTCGTTGAATCCGATGATGCCGTTCATCGGCGTACGCATTTCGTGGCTCATATTGGTGAGGAAATGGCTCTTCGCCCTGTCGGCCGCCTCGGCGCGCGCACGCGCATCCTCAAGTTCGGCCTGTTGACGCTTCAGGGAGCTGATATCGGTCCATATGCGTACGGTTTCGTTGTTTTCCATCCGCTTGTGGCGCCGCGACATCCAGCAACCGTTAGCGAATCGCATGTGGATTTCAGAAAACGCGTGCTTTGAAGCGGTAAGCTGACGGTCCAGCCAGCGGTCCGGATCCTCGCATCCAATGTCGATCAGCCCTCTCGCAAGTGTGCTTCGCAACAGATCCTCGAACGATGCTCCGGGGCCGAGGGCGTCTTCGATTCCTTCGTGAAGCTTGGTAAACGCTTCATTCGCGATGAGCAGCCGATCATTCTCGTCGTAAATGGCGAAACCGTCCGATATGGCTTCGACCGCAGCGCGCAAGCGTCCCTCGGCCTTGCTGCTACCCAGAACCGCTTTGGTAACGTCGCAATCCCGGCCGACGCAGAAGGTTATGTCGCGCTGAATGGCGACGAACCCGCGGATATGCGCGTCGGCGTCGAGCAGCGGCATCACTTCGAGGTCGAACCAGACGGGAATGCCCCGTCTTTCGCCCAGAACCTGCGTCTTCACGGGCTCCTTCGCTTCGAGCGCATGCAGCAGCGCTGCCGCCACCGCGTTTCTGTTCATGCCGGGCGATTGCAGGAGTGAAGACGGTGTGCGCGCGGCAATTTCGTGCGCGGGAACTCCGGTGAGCCGCGCGAAGCCCGCGTTGGCCCATAGGAATTTGCCTGTCTCGTCCGTTACGACGACCGCATCTTGCATGCTGTCATCCGGCGGAGCGCATAAGTCTTCCCTTGCAAGGGTATGCAGGATCATTACCTCGAAATCCATATAGGAGAGTGAACACACTCAGTGAGGACGTTATTATCAGACGATATCAACCGATAAGCCTGATCAAACTCCCCATCAAACTGCGCGCTTGAGCGTCAGGGTCAAGTGAAATGCCGTAAAGGGAGAAGCCACTGCTTTCACCTTGCTAACATTTGCTGTACAATTTGAATAAATCACTTTGGTAACATCAGCTAAATCATTGAAATAAAATAGTCTATCCTTGCAAAACAAGGATATATTCCCTAGCCGCGAAGATGGAAGTAACCGGGGACGGAGGCGGTTCTAACCCTATCGAAAAAAGGCCGCGTGCGGACGAAACGCCTTTCGCCGCGGTTCGTTGAAACAGGAAACCGGGATGCGCGCGCAATCTCCGACGCGGCCTGAGGCGGTCGTTCGGACAAGCCGTCGCCAAAGCGGGCGGCGTCACTGACGTATGTCGTCTCCGATTCCGGTTTGTCGTGCGGCATTCTCACGTTCGCTCAGGCGTCGCTGAGGCTGTGCGGCCGGGGCGGCGACGCGAGGGGTCTCGCGCGCGAGCGGACGCGGGGCATCGCGTCGCTGCTGCTCTGCCCTCTGATCGGCGGCAGGCCTCGCTACTCGGGGCGGCGCGGCTGCGGCAGGAAGCGAAAGCTTCTCCGAGACCTCCGCTTTCGGCTCGAAATTGGCGGTTGGCACGATCTGAACGATCTTGAACCCTTCAATCTCCATGTTGATGAGGATGCTGTCGAGCGCGTCCACGGTCATCTTGCTGGTATCGCGGAGGGCGAGGACGCCTTTGCCTGCTTCCTTGAGGCGTGCGAGGGTTCGGTTGGCGAAAGCCGTGGGCGTGAGGCCCTGATCGCCATCGCCGGATTCGATGTCGGCATACCAAAGGCTGACGCCCCGCTCTTCGAGATAGGCCTGAAATTCCGGGGCAAGCGCACGCTGCGATATGCGGAGAAACGGCGCGACCGGCTCCTTCGAGGCCTTCGCGACGGCGGCGAGTGCGCTCTCCAGTTCATTCCTGGCGTCTTCGGGCTTGCCCGCGTCCGCTTTCGACCAGACGCCCGCTGCCAGCGTATGACCGCGACGCGCCACGTCGCGCACAGCCACAGAATTCGCCAGCGCCGCACTTCCCTTGAGAAAGAAGGTTGCTTTCACGCAGTGCTTGTCGAGGATGTCGAGGATGTATTTCGTATAGGCGCTGTGCGGTCCCTGCTCGAAGGAAAGTACGATTTCCTTCTCCCGGAGCAACGGCGTTTCGGAAGTCGCCTCGCCCGCGCCGCCATAGGCGTGCCGCTTCTGCGAATCGACCGCCACGACCCGCGCGAGAAAGCTCTTTTCAGTATAAACGCACTCTTTCGCCTCGGCCAGAGCCGGGATCAGAACAAAAGCCCCTACAGCAAATAGCAAAATCCGCATCAATGCCCCGCTGCCTCGCCGGTCTTCGCGCGAAGTTTTCCGGCGAGCGACTTTCCGCATGGCGCCGTATCATGGCTGATCGCACGGCACCCGAACGTGTATCGTCTCTCGCCCCGGGGAGAGCATCAAGCCCAGCTTTGGGGCCGATGTTTGTTTCCGATCTCGAAACGCTCAACGCGAGGCGCGCGACTCAGCGCTCGAATTTGCGGACGTCGAGATGCTCGGCGCGAATCCAGCGCACGGTGCGGGTGGATGAACGCATGATGACGGTGTGCGTCTCGATGCGACCGTCGAAGAAACGCGCGCCCGGCAGCAGCGAGCCGTCCGTGACGCCCGTAGCGGCAAAGATGATGTCCCCCGAAACCATGTCTTCCACGCGGAAGATCCTTCGCGGGTTCTCGATGCCGAGCG
The DNA here is from genome assembly GCF_000166055.1 of Rhodomicrobium vannielii ATCC 17100. NCBI lineage: Bacteria > Pseudomonadati > Pseudomonadota > Alphaproteobacteria > Hyphomicrobiales > Hyphomicrobiaceae > Rhodomicrobium > Rhodomicrobium vannielii. Next base: position 3,992,038 of record NC_014664.1, on the reverse strand, counting down.
ACTCCGCGTGCCGCGCCTGCTCGTCGCTGAGCCCTGAGAGACGCCCTTCGATCTGGCCGCCGAGGCAAACGAGCGCGGCGGCGGCGAGAACGCCTTCAGCCGCGCCGCCCGTGCCGAGATAGATGTCGATACCGGTTTCGTCCGGCTTGCAGGTCTGGATCACGCCCGCGATGTCGCCGTCGCCGATCAGCGCCACGGCAGCGCCGGCGGAACGGATTTCCTCGATCAGCCTCGCATGGCGCGGCCTGTCGAGCACGCACGCCGTAAGCTCGGACACGCGCCCCCCCTTCGCGGATGCGAGGCGGGCGAGGTTTTCCGCGATGGAACGCTCAAGGCTCACCAACCCCGGCTCGTAGCCCGGCCCGATGGCGATCTTCTCCATGTAGACGTCGGGCACCTTGAGCATGCAATCGCGCTCGCTCATCGCGACGACCGCCAGCGCACCCGGCAGCGATTTCGCGCAGAGCGTCGTGCCTTCCAGCGGGTCCACAGCGATGTCGACGGGCTGGCCGCCGACGCCCAGTTCCTCGCCTTCGTAGAGGAGCGGCACATCGTCACGCTCGCCCTCGCCGATCACGATACGGCCGTCGATGGCGAGATCGGCTAGCTCGCGGTGCATGGCGGCGACGGCGGCGGCGTCCGCCTGCCGCTCGTCGCCGCGCCCGCGGAGCTTGGCCGCGGCGACGGCCGCGCCCTCCGTTACACGGGCGATGTCGAGCGAAAGCGTGCGCATGAGACTGCTCGCCGGTCTGGCGAATGACGGCTCGTTTGCCATGGTCCTGGCCCTCCCGCGAAACTCAGGTGGCTAAGCAATTCCCAAAAAAAGCGGGAACCGATTTTCCGTCCGGAATTGCGATAAATCTTCGAGCGCGTCGCCGACTCCGTTTGAGCCGGTCGCGCTCTGAAGCTGTAGCACGCTGGGTTAAAGCGCCTCAATGCGTATCGTCTGGGGAACGCCGGAGACGTGCCCATCCTCGACGATAGCGGCAAGCGCGCTGCGTAGCCGCTCTTCGCGCGTGCGATGCGTGATCATGACGACCGGCGTCGGCTCGCCCGCCTGGCCCGCGCGGCTGATCCCCGGCAGATCGAGCGGCGCGCGCTTCTGAACCACGCTTTCGAGCGAAATCTGCTGCTCGGCCATGCGCGTCGCGATGGCTGCGATGGCCCCCGGCCGGTCGAAGACCGAAAGGCGGATGTAGAAGCCGCCCTCGTGCGAGAACATGCCGGGGCGCGTCTGCTGACGCAGTTTCGCAACGGGCAGGATGAAGGGCGGGCTGATGTGGCCGCGCGCGATGTCGATGATGTCGCTTGCCACCGACGACGCGGTGGCCCTCGATCCGGCGCCCGGCCCCGCGAGAATGATAAGGCCCGAATAGTCGCCCTCGACGGCGACGGAGTTGAGCGGGCCGTCAACGCCCGCCAGCGCGCTCGTTTTCGGGATCATGGTCGGCGAGACGCGCGCCTCGATGCCGTTTTCGGTCTGGATCGCCACGGCGAGAAGCTTGATGCGGTAGCCGAGTTCTTCAGCGGCGTCGAAGTCGTCGGGCGTGATGCCGCGAATGCCTTCAAGGTGGATCGCGCCGAAATCGGGCCGAACGCCGAAAGCGAGCGCCGAAAGCAGCGCAAGCTTGTGGCCCGCGTCCTGACCGTCGACGTCGAAGGTCGGGTCCGCCTCCGCATAGCCGAGCGCCTGCGCTTCCGCGAGCACCTCCGCGAAGGGCAGGCCCTCGCGCTGCATGCGGGTGAGGATGTAGTTGCTGGTGCCGTTCAGGATGCCGTAGACGCGGCTGATGGAATTGCCGAGGAGGCTTTCGCGCAGGCCCTTGACGATTGGGATGCCGCCCGCGATTGCCGCCTCGAAATTGAGCGCGAGGCCCTTCTTCTCCGCGAGTCCGGCGAGATACACGCCATGGCGCGCGAGAAGCGCCTTGTTCGCCGTGACGACATGCTTGCCCGCTTCGAGCGCCACTTCGACGCTTTGAAGCGCCGGGCCTTCATCGCCGCCGATCAGTTCCACGAACACGTCGATGCTGTCGCTTCGCGCTAGATCGCAGGCGTTCGCGAACCACGGAATGCCCGCGAGGTCCACGCCGCGATCCTTGCCCGGCGTGCGCGCCGATACGCCCGCGACCTCGATGCTGCGGCCCGAGCGATCGGCGATAGCCGCGCCGTTTTCGCGCAGCAGGGACACGAGGCCCGCGCCCACCGTGCCGAGACCGGCGATGCCCAATCGAAGCGGCGGAAGATCTGTCATGTCTCGTCGATCCTTATCGCGCGTCCGCTGAAAGCCTTGAGCCGCCAGCAGCCCTCGTGGCGCGGCTGTCAGCGCAGCCTCGCATGAACGCACATCTTTATCGGCATCTCAAATGCGATGCAATTGGGGAGCGCCCGCTGCTGTGGCGATCGATGCGCTCGCGGTCCCCAGATAGCGGTGCGCGAGCGGTGGAAAACACGCGCAAAGGTTGGCGATGGAACCAATTATATGCTTTCCCATCTTTGGTGGGAGGATCGCTTGGCACATCGCGGTTCGAAGGTTCTTCTGGGAGCGACGCTTTTGAGGCCTGGCGCTGGCGGTATCTCCGCCGTCGCTCGCATGTCCGCGCGCGCCCTGATCGGCTCGGGCGTCCGCGTCGATCTCCTGAGCTTCCTCGATACGGAACCCGTTGAGGTCGATGGCGTCGCCGCCCGCTTGGCACGCGGCAGCAAATTCAAGTTCCTCCTCGCAGCGAACCGGCTCGCCCTTCGCAATCCATTCGCTCTTTACGACTCGGTCGGGACAGCCCGCGCTCATCCTCGTGCGCTCCGAAGGCTGAGGCCCTACGCGACTTGGATTCACGGCATCGAAGTCTGGTACGACGACTCACCGGCGCGAGCGCGCGCGCTTGCCGGGGCCGACATCGTGCTGGTGAACTCCGCCTTCACCCTCGAAAAATTCGAGACGCTGCGCGGTCCGCTGCCTCGGGCGCAAGTTTGCGGGCTCTCGACGGAAAGCGATGACGCGCCGGATGCGCTCGCTTCCTTTCAGGGGCCGCCATCGGTGCTCATTCTCGGCCGGATCGACGCGGCGGAGGATTACAAAGGCCATCGTGAGTTGATCGCGGCATGGCCGCAGGTCACGGCGGCGGTCCCGCAAGCCCGCCTCGTCATCGCGGGCGGCGGCAGCGGCCTCGACGCGATTCAGGCGGTAGCCGCAGCGTCGCCCGCCCGCGAGAATATCGACGTGCTCGGCTTCGTGCCGGAAGAGGCGCTCCCCGCCCTATGGGACGCCGCGCACGTCTTCGCCATGCCGAGCCGAAACGAGGGCTTCGGCATCGTCTATGCGGAGGCGATGCGGCGCGGCCTGCCGGTTGTCGCATCGATCCATGATGCCGGGCGCGAGGTGAACGTCGATGGCGTGACCGGTTTCAACGCCGATCTCGACCGCAAGGACGATCTCGCGGATCGGCTGATCTTTCTGCTGCGGAACACGGACAAGGCCGCCGCCATGGGCTTGGCCGGGCATTCTCGCTGGCAGCGCAATTTCCGCTTCAGCGATTTCGCGACGCGCCTTAACAGCCGTCTGGACAACTACCTTTCCATCTCCGCCGGTGGTCCGGCGGGAAAGTATTCAGCGCATTTGAGCGAGGCCATTGATCATGCCAAGACTTTATGAAAGCCGGAAACGCGTTCTGGTTACCGGAGGCGCCGGTTTCCTCGGGTCGCATCTGATCGACCGTCTTCTTGCCGATGGTCACGAAGTACTCTGCGTGGACAATCTTTTCACCGGGACGAAGCGCAACATCGATCATTTGCACGGGCAGCCGCGCTTCGAGTTCATGCGCCATGACGTGACGCTGCCTCTCTATGTCGAGGTGGACGAAATCTACAATCTCGCCTGCCCGGCTTCGCCCGTGCACTATCAGCACGACCCGGTGCAGACGACGAAAACCAGCGTTCATGGCGCCATCAACATGCTGGGGCTCGCCAAGCGCCTGAAGTGCCGCATCCTTCAGGCCTCCACGAGCGAGGTCTACGGCGATCCCGCCGTCCACCCGCAGCGCGAGGATTACTGGGGCAACGTGAACCCTATCGGCCCCCGCTCCTGCTACGACGAAGGCAAGCGCTGCGCGGAAACGCTGTTCTTCGACTATAACCGCCAGCACCAACTCGACATCAAGGTCGCGCGGATCTTCAACACGTACGGCCCGCGCATGCATCGCGCCGATGGCCGCGTCGTGTCGAATTTCATCGTCCAGGCGCTGACGAACGAGCCCATAACGCTGTACGGCGACGGGCGGCAAACGCGCTCCTTTTGCTATGTCGACGATCTGATCGACGGCCTCGTTCGGCTGATGAACAGCCCCGCCGGCTTCATCGGCCCCGTCAATCTGGGTAATCCGGGCGAATTCTCGATGCTCGAACTGGCGCGTGAGGTCGTCCGGCAGACCGATTCCGCCAGCGAAATCGTTTATCGCCCGCTGCCCGCCGACGATCCGAAGCAGCGGCAACCTGATATCGCGCTCGCGCAGGCGAAGCTTGGCTGGCAACCTGAAGTGCCGCTTTCGGAGGGGCTGAAACCGACAATCGCCTATTTTCGGGCGCTGATCGATTAACTGAAGGAGCGGCACGCTCGCGGTACGCGATGGCTTTCGGCGCGCGGCTTCGTAACCTCCCACGCGCCGAGGTTCCAGCGTGTCAACCTCGCGGCTGACGGCGACGAAAGCCGAGGCCTCATTGATCGGGCGAGATAATTGGAGCCTGCGCTGCAATTATCTGTCGCTTCGCGTATGCAAAAGCCGCATACACTTTTCGGCGTAGTGCTCTGGCGCGATGCACACGCTCTGACGTGTTGCGCTGGCGATTGATGGGGGAATCCGGGATGGAGCCAAGTGGGCCGAATGCTGCTCGAAGCCACCAGACGGTTCGCGTGGCGCTTTTCGTCACCTGCCTTGTAGATATATTCCGGCCATCCGCCGCTTTCGCTGCGGTGAAGCTCCTCGAAGAGGCGGGATGCGAGGTCATCGTTCCCCCAAGCCAGACCTGCTGCGGCCAGCCCGCCTATAATTCGGGCGATCGCGAGGCGGCGAGAGAGATTGCGAAACAGGTCATCGCTGCCTTCGAGACCTTCCCTTACGTCGTGGTGCCGTCAGGCTCGTGCGCGGCCATGATCGCGAAGCATTATCCCGGCCTGTTCGACGCGGAAACGGAGCCTTCGTGGCGCGCCCGCGCGGAGGGCCTTGCAAGCCGCACCAGCGAACTCACCGCATTTCTCGCTGACATTCTCGGCGTGGATTTTTCCGGCCGAGCCTATCCGCGCCGCGTGACCTATCACGACTCCTGCTCGTCGGTGCGGGAACTCGGCGTCGCCTCGCAGCCGCGCGCGCTTCTAAAGAGCCTCGACGGCCTCACGCTCGCGGAAATGAGCGACCGCGACGTGTGCTGCGGGTTCGGCGGAGCGTTCGCACTCAAATACCCCGAAATTTCCAACGCCATCGTCACGCAAAAGGCCGAGCGCGTGGTCGATACCAACGCCGAAGTGCTCACGGGCGCCGACCTCGGCTGCCTCATGAACATCGCGGGCAAACTCGCACGCGAAGGGCGAGTGGTCGAGGTGCGCCACATCGCCGAAGTGCTGGCGGGCGATGAGTCCGAGCCGGGCATCTGCGCCGAAGGCTAGCGCGGGCGGCGAGACTGCTCAGGCGGGCCAGCTTGTGAGAAATGCCGATACTTCGAGCGGCGCGGGCGGGTTCGGGCGCGCTTTCACCGTACCGATATAGATGTATGCAACGATCTCTTCGTTCGTCTTCACGCCGAGCGCTTCCCTGATGAGCGGATCGGTGGCGGCGTCACCCGTCTTCCATACCGCACCGAAGCCGAGCGCCTCGCTCGCGAGGATGATGTTCTGTGCCGCCGCCGCCGCCGAAAACTTCTGATCGATGGCGGGCACATTCGCGTCTTCGACGATCTTTGCCAGCACAACGAGGATCAGCGGCGCGCGCAGCGGCTTCTTGTTCTCGCGGGCGATCACCTCCGGCGAGGCGTTTGGCGCTTTGTTCTTATACGCCGCCGCGAAAATCTCGCCGAGCTTCGCCCGTGCGTCGCCGCGAATGGAGATGAACCGCCACGGCTTCAGCCGCTTGTGATCGGGAGCGCGAAGCGCCGCCGCGACGATCTTGCGTTCGATTTCATGGTCGGGAGCCGGTTCTTCGAGAATGGACGGGGTCACCCGCGTTACCAGCGTTTCATAAGCTTCCATGGGGAGTAACTCCAGATCGTCCATTTCAGGTTTCTGCGCATGCTCAAAGCAAACTCAGGCGCCTGAGGAGCAGCATTATCATCCGAGACGTATGCAAAAAAGACGCTAGGCGCCCGGCGGCTCGGCGGCGTCTCATCATCATTTCGTGAGCGCGTGGGCGCTGACAACCACCGCCGCATTCACATATCAGCATTTCGCCGTCGATGTCCCCCGGCTCCACCCGCGAAACCCGGATAAGAATGACGCTGCACCTGACAGAAGCCGCCGCACCCGCCGCCGCCGCGCCCGCCATGGTCGATCCCTTCGGGCGTCACATCACCTACCTGCGCGTGTCGGTCACCGACCGCTGCGATTTCCGCTGCGTCTACTGCATGCCGGATCGCATGCAATTTTTGCCGAAAGCCGAACTGCTCACGCTGGAAGAGCTGGACCGCCTCTGCGCTGGCTTCATCGCGAAGGGCGTGCGGAAAATCCGGCTCACCGGCGGCGAGCCTCTGATGCGGCGCAACCTCCTCTTGCTCGTGCGCGCGCTCTCGCGCCATCTCGATGCGGGGACGCTCGACGAGGTGACGCTGACGAGCAACGGTAGCCGCATGGCCGAATTTGCCGCGTCGCTGAAGGATGCCGGCGTGCGCCGCGTCAACATCTCGCTCGACACGCGCGACGCGGACAAATTCCGGGCCGTGACGCGTCGGGGCGATCTCGCTGCGGTGCTCGCAGGCATCCGCGCTGCAAAGGCGGTCGGGCTGCACGTCAAGATCAACATGGTCGCGCTGAAGGCCATTAACGAGAGCGAAATCGAGGACATGCTACTCTGGTGTCATGCGGAAGGAATGGACCTGACCTTGATCGAGACCATGCCTCTCGGCGCCATCGAAGGCGGGCGGTACGAAAGTTACCTGCCGCTATCCGACGTGCGCGCTCGGCTTTCCGCGCGGTTCACCCTCGACGCCATTCCCGACAGCACCGGCGGTCCGGCGCGATATGTGCGCTTGCGCGAAACCGGCGGCAGGCTCGGCTTCATCACGCCGATGTCGCGATCCTTCTGCGAAGGCTGCAACCGCCTTCGCGTCACCGCCACCGGCAAGCTCTACCTATGCCTCGGGCAGGAAGACGCGGCCGACCTCCGAGCGCCCCTTCGCGCGGACGCCTCGAATGCTCGGCTATCGGAGGCCATCGACGCCGCTCTCGCACGCAAGCCGCGCGGCCACGACTTCGTCATCGACAAGGCCGACGAGACGCGGATCGTGCGGCCCATGAGCGTAACGGGCGGGTGACGCGCGATGCGGGTGTTCGTATGCGTTCTGTGTGTTGTGTGGAGTGCGACCGTTCTGGCGGCCGGGACGGAGCCCGACAGCGGCACGAAGAGCGTCGCAAGTCCCGCAACCGGCAAGACGAACGAAACCGCCGATAAGCCGCAGGCCGAAACACAGCAACCGAAAATTGCCCCCAACCCGGCGCCGACCGAAGCGGAAAACCTTTTCCTCGACCGGCTCATGCGCGCGGAATCGGGCGGGCGGCAATTCGCGAAAAACCCGCTTTCATCGGCGCTCGGCCCGTATCAATTCATCGAGTCCACGTTCCTCGACGTGGTGAAACGCAACCTGCCGGACCTCGCGGCGGGCAAGAACGATTTCGAAATCCTCGCGCTCCGCACCGATTACGCCGTTTCGCGGACGGTTGCGCTGCTGTTCACGCGCGAAAACGCCGCCGCCCTCGCCGAACAGAATCAGCCCGCGACCCCCGCCAATCTGCGGCTTGCCTTTTTCGCCGGAGCCGCCACCGCGCTCAAGGTTCTGGAAGCCGAACCGGAAGAACGCGTCACTGGCATTTTCAGCGATGCCGCCGTCCGCGCCAACCCGTTCCTCGCCGCCATGACCGCGCGGCAGCTTATCCAACGCTCGGCGCGTGAAGCGGAACGCGGCGGCACCGTGACCGTTGCGCTGTCCGGGAGGTCGCCCGTGTCCGCGCAGCAGAAGCCGCGCATCGCCGTGCGCTGCAATCTGCAACTCCCAAGTTGCCGCAAATGGCTTGCGCTGGCAGAGGCCCGGCTCAACGCCAGAACCGGGCCGCTGAAGACCGCCGCGAAGGCATCGCAGAGGCAGCCCTGATCTGCCGCATCGCGCCGGCGGTCCCCATCAGGCGTGAAGCGCCCGCTCAAGGCGCTGCCAGGCTTCCGCGCTGCCCGGAATGCCGAAGCGCAGCCAGGAGCGCTCATAGGTAAAGCGCCGGACGAGGATGCCGTGCTCGCCGAGACGATTCGCGAGCGTCAAAGCGGTGCGCGCGCCGGCGTGATCTGGCGTTTCCGGGCACGCGGCGAGGCGATAGAGGTTCGTACCGCCCACGATTTCGCATCCAGCACCCGCGATAAGGGCGTCGAGGCGCGCGGCATCGGCGGCAAGACGCGCGCGGGCCGCTTCGAGCCATGCGCGGTCGTTGAGAGCCGCCGTGCCGATGGCGAGCGCCGGGCCGGACACCGCCCACGGGCCGAGCATGCCGCGAAGCCGCGTTGCGAGCGCAGGTTCCGCGATCGCAAACCCAAGGCGCACGCCCGCCAGCCCGTACATCTTGCCGAAGGAGCGCAGCACGATTGTTGATGGCGGCAGCGAAGGGACGACGCTCGCGCCCTGCTCCGCGACATCCATGAAGGCTTCGTCGACCACGAGCAGCCCGCCACGCTGCGCAAGCGATACCGCCCATTCGGCCAGCGCCTCGGCGGCGATCAATCGGCCGGTCGGGTTGTTCGGGTTGACGACGACGACTGCGTCCGCTCCGCGCGTATCGGCGAGCGAAGCGACCTCGCGCAAATCGTGCCCCTCGCGCCGCCACGCCGCCGCATGCTCGGCGTAGGTTGGAGACAGCACCGCGACGTGTGGCCGTGCGCCCTCGTGCAACGGCTCTGTGGCGGGAGCAGCGCAACCTCGCCGGGAGCCGGGCGCGACGAGCCTCGGCAGGATCTGGATCAACGCCTGCGTGCCGGGCGCCGCGACGATGCAATCCGCGTTTTTCGCGCCGTAACGAGCCGCCGCCGCTACCCGTAGCGCGCATTCTTCGGACGCCAGAGGCAAACGCGTCCACGCCTCCGCGCCGATTTCCGGCACGGGATAGGCCACGGGGTTGATGCCGGTCGAAAGATCGATCCACGGCTCGGGCGCATTCGGCCAGCGCCGCCGCGCCTCGTCGAGCGCGCCGCCATGCGGGATCACATCATGCGCGATCACGTCATGCGTCGGGGCATCGTGCTCACGCTCAGACCGCTCGCCCGGATTTTTTTTGTCCCGGCGATTTCCCGCAGCCGCAGCTTCATCTATAGGAGCGTTACATTTCATCGCGCGTCCGCGCTTTCGCCTTTCGGGTCATGTTCACCACGCTCGCCCTCATCGCGCTTCTGGTTGAAGCCGCAGCAGGTTATCCGAACGCGCTGTTCCGCGCCGTGGGCCATCCGGTGACGTGGATCGGCGCACTCTTATCATGGTGCGACCGGAACTTGAACCGGCCCGCGTGGACGTTCGCGCAGCGGCGCGCGGGCGGCATCGTCACGCTCGCGCTGATGCTCGGGGCGACATTGGCGATCAGCGCCGGTTTATGGGCCGTGCTCGAAAGCGCCCTGCCGCCGCTTGCCGCCATCATTGTCGGCGGCATTCTCGCGAGTTCGCTCCTCGCGCAGCGGGCCCTCGCCGAGCACGCGGAGGCTGTCGCCGACCGTCTTGAAGCGGACGGTATCGACGGCGGACGCGAGGCGGTGACCTTTTTAGTCGGCCGCGACGTGTCCGCGCTCGACGAAGCGGGCGTCAGCCGCGCGGCAGTGGAAAGCCTCGCCGAGAATTTTTCCGATGGCGTCGTCGCGCCCCTGTTCTGGCTCGCGCTAGGCGGCATTCCGGCGGCGGCTGCCTATAAAGCCGTCAACACGGCCGACAGCATGATCGGCCACAAGTCCGAGCGCTATCACGCCTTCGGCTGGGCGTCGGCGCGGCTGGACGATCTCCTGAACCTGCCGGGCTCGCGCCTCGCCGCGCTGTGGCTCACGCTCGCCGCGCTGCTTCAGCCTTCCGCCTCCGCCGAGAATGCAGCCCGCGCCGTGTTCCGCGATGCGCGCCGCCATCGCTCGCCAAACGCGGGCTGGCCGGAAGCCGCGATGGCGGGCGCGCTCGGCTTCAAGCTCGGCGGCCCGCGCGTCTATGGCGGCACGCTGGTGGACGATTCGTGGATGGGCGACGGGCGAGCCGCGCTCACGGCCGATGACATCCGCGCGGCGCTGCGTCTCTATCGCACGGCCTGCCTCATTCAGGCGAATGCGCTCGCGGCGGCCGTCGTCGCCTTCACGGCGCTTTGACGCTGTGGCATTCCACGCGTCCCGATTGCGTTTGACAGCCCGCGCGCGCATTGGCTAACTGCATTTTTTGACGGAGCGCCAAGCTGATCCCATTGAGCCGATCCGACTGAGCCGAGCCACGTCCATGTCCGCCCCAAAATCGATGACCGAAGCCCAGAAGCCCGCCCCGCGGGACTATATCCGCGATGGAGCCGAAATCTATCGCCGCTCCTTCTCCATCATCCGCAGCGAGGCCGACCTCTCGCGCTTCGACGAGCTTGAGGCGAAGGTCGCGGTCCGCATCATCCACGCCTGCGGGATGGTCGATGTGGTGAACGACCTCGAAATGTCGCCGAGCTTCGCCGCCGCCGCGCGCGCGGCATTGCTCGCGGGTGCGCCGATCCTCTGCGACGCGAACATGGTGGCTTTCGGCGTCACACGCGCGCGTCTTCCAGCGAGCAACGCGGTGATCTGTACGCTTGCGGACGAAACCGTGCCCGACCTTGCGAAAGAAATCTGCAACACGCGCTCCGCCGCCGCGATGGAACTCTGGCGGCCGCACCTCGAAGGCGCGGTGGTCGCCATCGGCAACGCGCCGTCCGCACTGTTCCGCCTCCTCGAAATGCTGGACGAAGGCGCGCCCGCACCCGCAGCGATCATCGGCACGCCGGTCGGTTTCGTCGGCGCGGCTGAGTCGAAGGATGCGCTCGCCGCCGATGGCCGCGTGCCTTATCTCGTGGTGAGGGGCCGCCGGGGCGGAAGCGCCATGGCCGCCGCCGCCGTCAACGCGCTCGCGAGCGAGAAAGAATGAGCCCGCTCGAACTTATCGCGGGCGGCGCGGAAGCGGGCACGCTTTACGGCATCGGCGTCGGACCGGGCGACGTGCGCTATCTCACGCTGCGCGCGGCGGGGCTGATCCGTTCGGTGGATGTGCTCGCATGCTTTGCGAAGGAGGGCCGCGAAAGCTGCGCCCGCTCCGTGGCCGCACCGCTGATCGAGCCGGGCCGCGAGGAACTGACGCTGTATTATCCCGTCACGACCGAAGCGCCGGTCGAGGATGCCGCCTATACCAGCCCGATGCGCAATTTCTACGAGGCGTCGGCGGAACGGCTCGCCGCGCTGCTGCGCGCGGGCAGGTCTGTCGGGCTGATGGGCGAGGGCGACCCGTTCTTCTACGGCTCGTTCATGCATATGTGGCGGCGTCTGGAGCGCGATTACCCGGTCGAGATCGTGCCCGGCGTCATCGGCATTTCGGGCTGCGCGGCCAAGGCGAATGCGCCGCTCACCTGGGGCGACGACGTGCTTACGGTGCTGCCCGGCACGCTCGACGAGGCGACGCTCGCCCGCCGTCTCGCCGACACGGATGCCGCCGCCATAATGAAAGTTGGCCGCAATCTCGCGAAGGTGCGCCGCGCGGTGGCGCAGGCGGGGCTGCTCGACCGCGCGATCTATGTGGAGCGCGGCACCATGCCGGGCGAGCGCGTCGTCCCGCTGGCAGACGTGGATGCAGCGAAGGCACCCTATTTCTCCATGATCCTCATCCCCGGCAACGGGAGGCGCATATGACGGGGTCGCTCGTCATCGTCGGCGTCGGGCCGGGCGACGCGGCCTACACCACGCCCGCCGCGAGCCTCGCGCTGGCCGAAGCGACCGACCTCATCGGCTACGGCCTCTATCTCGACCGGGTGCCGCAGCGCGAGGGGCAAACGCGCCATGCGTCCGGCAACCGCGTGGAGATCGACCGCGCGCGCCATGCGCTGGAGCTTGCGGCGCAGGGGCGTCGCGTGGCTGTGGTCTCCGGTGGCGATGCGGGCGTTTTCGCCATGGCGGCGGCGATTTTCGAGGCAGTGGACGCGGGCGATCCAGCCTGGCGCGCGCTCGACATTCGCGTCGAACCGGGCGTGACCGCGATGCTGGCCGTGGCGGCAGAGGTCGGAGCGCCTCTCGGCGGCGACTTTTGCGCCATCTCGCTTTCCGATAATCTCAAAAGCTGGGCTACGGTCGAGCGCCGTCTTCGCGCGGCGGCCGAAGCGGATTTCGTGATCTCCCTCTACAATGCGAAGTCGCTCGCGCGCCCGCATCAATTGGGCGCGGCGCTCGACATTCTGCGCGAGGTGAAGGCGGGCGATACGGTCGTGCTGTTCGTCCGCGCGGCGGGAACGGCGGAGGCGCGCGTCACAGTGACGACGCTGGCCGAAGCGGACCCGTCCATCGTGGACATGCGCACGCTCGTCATGATCGGCGCGAGCACCACGCGGCTCATCGAGCGCGACGGCGCTGCGCTGCCGTGGGTCTATACGCCGCGTTCGGAGCGCGCCCCGGAATGATCGCACGCGGCGAGCAGCGTTTCGAGCCACGCCACCGCTTCTGCGGGCGAGCTGAGCGCGTGACCCGCAGGCTTCTCCGGCCGCTCGATCATCACCACGGGCAGGCCGAGCGCGCGCGCCGCCTCGATCTTGCCGTAGGTTGCCGCGCCACCCGAATTCTTGGAAACGACCACATCAAACCCGCCGTCGCGCATCAGCTTCAACTCGGCTTCGGCGTCGTAAGGCCCACGCGCCTCGATGAAGGCGAGGTCGGGCGGCAGCGTCACGCCTTCGGGCCGGTCGATCACGCGCGCCACATAACGATGGTGCGGCGCGGCGGCGAAGGCGGGCAGTTCGAGCCGCCCCACGGTCAGGAACACGTTACGCCGCTCGTCGCCGAGAGCTGCGGCGGCGGCTTCGGGCGAAGGAACGGAAATCCAGCAATCGCCCTCCTGCCGCGCCCATGCTGGACGCATGAGGCTCGCGAGCGGAACACTTGCCGCTTCCGCCGCCTTGACGGCATTGGCGGAGATGCGCGCGGCGAAAGGATGCGTGGCGTCGATCATCGCGTCGATACGCTCGTCGCGGAGGTATGCCGCGAGGCCCTCCGCTCCACCGAAGCCGCCGATGCGGAACGGAATGGCTGGCGTTGCGGGCGAAACGGTGCGGCCCGCGAGGGACAGCGTGGGCTCGAACCGCGCGTCGCCCACCAGCCGCTTCGCGAGCGCGGAGGCGTCGGCTGTGCCGCCAAGGATCAGAAGTCGCATCGTGAACTCTCACGGAATGTCGCGAAGGCGCGACGGGCCTCATGATGGAACCGCGGGAAACAAACACGCTTCGGCGCTGGCTGTCTATCGTCGGCATCGGCGAAGACGGTGTCGAGGGGCTGACGGCGCATGCGCGCGCGCTCGTTTCAAGCGCTGAGTTGGTGGTCGGCGGCGCGCGGCATCTCGCGCTCGCTGCGCCTCTGATCCGGGGTGAGACGCTCCCATGGCCGAGCCCGCTGCACGACGCCTTCCCGCAGATCGCCGCGCGGCGCGGGCGGCCTGTATGCGTGCTCGCGAGCGGCGACCCGTTTCATTATGGCGTCGGCAAGCAGATCGCCACCTTTGCCGGCGCGGACGAAATTCTCTGCGTGCCGCAACCGTCATCCTTCAGCCTCGCCGCGTCGCGCATGGCTTGGGCGTTGCAGGACGTTGCCGCGATCACGCTGCACGGCCGCGCACTGGAAGGGGTGACGCGGCATCTGTTTCCCGGCGCGCGCATCCTCGCGCTGTCATGGGATGGAACGACGCCCGCAAAAGCCGCGCGGCTGCTGACCGATCTCGGCTTCGGCGCATCCACGCTCACGGTGCTTGAAGAGATGGGCGGCATGGGTGAGCGCGTCAGTAGCGCTCGCGCCGACGCGTTCACGCTTGATGGCATCGCCGCGCTGAACGTGCTCGCCATCGAAGTCGCGGGCGGCGCGGATGCGCGCATCGTGCCGCTGACGCCGGGCCTCGACGACGCGCTATTCGAAAGCGACGGCCAGTTGACGAAGCGCGAGGTCCGCGCGGTGACGCTTGCGGCGCTCGCCCCCCGGCCCGGCGAACTCCTGTGGGACATCGGCCTCGGCTCCGGCTCAATCGCCATCGAGTGGCTGCTCCGGCATCCAGCAATGCGCGCTATCGGCGTCGAGGAGAATGCAGAGCGGGCCGCGCGCGCAATGCGCAATGCGCTCTCGCTCGGGGCGCCGGATCTTCGCGTGGTCGAGGGATGCGCGCCGGATGCGCTGGCGGATCTGCCTTCGCCGGACGCCGTGTTCATCGGCGGCGGGCTGACGGACGCGGGCGTGTTCGACGCTGCATGGAACGCGCTGAAGCCCGGCGGCCGCATCGTCGCCAACGCCGTGACGCTCGAAAGCGAGGCGCTTCTGGTGGACGCGTTCAAGCGGCGCGGCGGTGAACTCACCCGCATTGAGATTTCGCGCGCGTCGGCGCTGGGCAGCTTCACCGGATGGCGCGCCGCGATGCCCGTCACGCAGTGGCGCGCGGTGAAATCATGACGGGCAAGACGACCATCATTGCGGGGCTCGGCTTCCGCAAGAACGCGGGCGCGGATGCCATCAGCGGCGCTGTCGTGGCGGCGCTCGAAGCGGCGGGCGTCGAGGCGGCCTCGCTCACCGCGTTGGCCACGCTCGCGGATAAGGCCGTCGAGCCGGGGTTTCTGGAAGCGGCGCAGCGTCTTCGCATGCGCGTCGCGTTGTTGAGCGAGGCGGATCTGGCAGAGGCTGCGCCGGGCGGGTTGACCCTGTCGGCGCGCGTGCTGGCGGAAAAGGGCGTGCCCTCGGTCGCCGAAGCGGCGGCGCTCGCCGCAGCCGGACCCGGCGCGCGGCTTCTCTGCGCGCGCGTCACCAACCGCGAAGCTGCTTGCGCCATCGCCATCGGTAAAGACGCCGCCGCGAAAGCAATTCCAGGAAAAGTGGGAACCGGTTTTCCGTCCGGAATTGCGTCAGAACAATGAGATAGAGCATTTCCACGATCCCGTTTTAAGCGGAAATACTCTAAGGAGAGACCGAATGACCGTTCATTTCATCGGTGCGGGGCCGGGCGCGCCCGACCTCCTGACGCTTCGCGGCCGCGACATCATAGCGCGCTGCCCCGTGTGCCTCTATGCGGGCTCGCTCGTGCCGGAGGCAATCCTCGGCCACTGCCCGCCGGGCGCGCGCATCGTGAACACCGCGCCGATGTCGCTCGACGAAATCGTCGCCGATATCGTGGACGCGACGGCGGCAGGCCATGACGTGGCGCGTCTGCATTCGGGCGACCTGTCAGTGTGGAGCGCGCTTGGCGAGCAGACGCGCCGCCTTGATGCGCTCGACATTCCGTACACCGTAACACCCGGCGTGCCATCGTTCGCGGCGGCGGCGGCGGCGCTCGGGCGCGAACTCACGCTACCCGAAGTGGCGCAATCGGTCGTGCTGACGCGGACATCGGGCCGCGCATCAGCCATGCCGGACACGGAGACGCTCGCCGCCTTCGCCGCCACGCGCGCCACGCTCGCGGTGCATCTGTCGATCCACGCGCTCGACAAGGTTGTGGCGGAGCTTCTCCCGTTTTACGGCGCGGATTGCCCGGCGGCGGTCGTCTACCGCGCGAGTTGGCCGGAGGAAACGATCATCCGCGCAGCCCTCGGCGAACTTGCCGCGAAGGTGGCGGAGGCGGCCCATATCGACCGAACCGCGCTGATCCTCGTGGGCCACTCTCTCGGCTCAGCGGATTTCCGCGAAAGCTCGCTCTACGATCCCGGCTATCAGCGCCGCTATCGAGGCCGCGGCGAATGACGGGCGGCGGCAAATCCGGGCCGCGCGGCGTCATAATTTCCGCCGTGCGATCCGGCGCGGGCAAGACCACGCTTTCGCTGGGCCTGATGCGCGCGTTGACGCGGCGCGGCGTGGCGGTGCAGCCGTTCAAATCCGGGCCGGACTATATCGACCCCGCCTTTCACGAAGCAGCGTGTGGGCGACCAAGCTTCAACCTCGATACGTGGGCGATGCCGCGCGAGCTGATCGGTAGCCTCATCGGGCGGGCTGGCGCGTCGGCGGCATCTGAGATGCCGTTAGACCGAACTCTGTGCATCGCGGAAGGCGTGATGGGCCTGTTCGACGGCGTGGCGGCGGAAGGACGAACGGCGCGGGGCGCGACCGCCGACCTCGCCGCATTGACGGGCTGGCCTGTTGTGCTCGTGCTGGACGTGTCCGCGCAGTCAGAGACTGCGGCGGCGGTGGCGCTCGGCTGCAAGCTCTATCGCGACGATGTGCACCTCGCAGGCGTTATCCTGAACCGCGTGGCGAGCGAGGGGCATGAGCGGCCTATCCGCGCGGCGCTGGAGCGGATCGGCGTACCGGTGCTCGGCGCGTTGCGTCGGCGTGCCTCCATCGCGCTGCCCGACCGTCATCTTGGGCTCGTGCAGGCGGGCGAGCATGCGGATCTCGACGGTTGGCTCGATAAGCTGGCGGAGGAAGTCGCCGCGCAGGTTTCGCTTGATGCAATCGTCGCGAGCGCCGCGCCGTGCGTGCTCGAAGCCGCCCCATCCGCGCCGCCGCTGCCGCCACCCGGCCAACGCATTGCGCTTGCGAAGGACCGCGCGTTCTCCTTTCTCTATCCGCATATGCTGCAAGGCTGGCGCGACGCGGGCGCGGAAATCCTGTGTTTCTCGCCGCTGGCTGACGACGCGCCGGACGCTTCAGCGGATGCGGTGTGGCTGCCCGGCGGCTACCCCGAGCTTCACGCCGGGACGCTCGCCGCCGCCTCGCACTTCCTCGGCGGCCTTCGCGATGCGGCCGCGCGCGGCACCAACATTCACGGCGAGTGCGGCGGCTATATGGTGCTAGGCTCCGGGCTCGAAGACGCGGACGGCGTGCGGCACGCGATGGCGGGGCTGCTCGGCCTTGAGACGAGTTTCGCCAAGCGCAAGCTGCATCTTGGCTATCGGCGCGCGCAGCTTCTGGCGGACGGCGCGCTGGGGCGGGCTGGCGGCACGCTCTGGGGCCACGAGTTTCATTACGCGAGCGTGCTCGCGGTCAACGACGCGCCGCTGCTCGATGCCGTGGATGCGCGCGGCGAGCCTTGCGCCGAAACGGGTTCGCGGCGCGGGCTCGTCAGCGGCTCGTTCTTTCACGCCATCGCCGTCGAGGGCTGAGCCGCAGCGAAGCTACCGGCCCCGCTCAATCGCAGCCCTGAGAAGCGCCGCCGCGCGGTATGGCGCATGTGCAAACCTGCCGAAGGGCAGCGTCGCGAAGAAGCCCAGCACTGTGCCCAGATGCACCGCGAGGAGCAGCCCCATCGCGCTCGTGTCGCGCAACGCCAGCAGCGCGAGGCCGGAGGCGGCGACGGCGAAAAGCTGGGCCAGCAGGACGAAATCGCCCGTCGTGTCGAAGGCCGTGCCGCCACGGGTGCGCACGCCTGCAAGCCCCGCCGCGCCGATCACCATGCCGATGCCGCCGACCGTGCCGAGGATCACCGGCATGCTCAACAGCGGATAAGGCGCGAGCCAGCCGAAGCCGTGATGATAGAAGGTCGCAGTGCAGGTCGCCGCGAAGCAGAGCAGGAAACCGTAGGCGAGCGCGTGATGGAGGAAGCGGCGGGAGGTGCTTCGCTCGCACGCGATGCCGCCGCCTTCGAGATTGCGCAGTGTCGCCGCATCGCGGATCGCAAGCGGGATCGCGCGCCACAGGGAGCCGCCGCCGCGCGAGTAGCCGCCCGAAATCGCGCGCCAGAACCGCGCCACGCGGATGCCCACGAGCGCCATCCCGAACAGGAACGGTGCCAGCGTCGCCGCCGTCATCGTCGCCCACGGGATCACGGCATAGAATGCCCCCTCGCCCGCATGTCGCGCGGTGAGCGTACCCCATGGCACGATCGCGACGGTCAGCGCGACGACCGCGACGAAGATCGCGAGCGCGAGCCATGGACGCTCCCGCCATGAGAGGGCGCGCACCTCGGCCAGTGCTTTCGGCGCATCCACGGCGAAGACATGCGGCGGCTCATATTGGCAGGACGTGAGGCAATTTCCGCAGTTGTGGCAGAGATGCGCGATATAGGCGAGGTCGCCGTCGCTGAAGGCTGGCGCTGCGGCGGCTTTCGGCTCAACGGAAGCGCGCTCTCCACGCCGCTCGATGGCGCGCATCGCCTCGCAGAAGCCGTTGCAGTAGTTGCAGACCGCGCAGATCGTGGCAATGCGGCGGGCTTCGGCCAGCGGCGCAAGTTTCCCGGGCGATGGCGTTTCAGGCGACTGCGTTTCAGGAAAGCGCATGGCGGGCGGCCTCCTCTCCCGCGATGCGGCCGAAGACCGCGCCGACGGTCATGCCACCGCCCGCGACGTAGCCCGTGCCGAGGACGTTCGGGGCCATAATCATGCCCGCCGCGAAGACATTCGCGCACGCCGAGCCGTCGCGCAGCACAACGCGCGCGGTTTCGTCGACTCGGAGCCCAAGGCAGGTGAAGGTGATGCCCGGCCGGATCGGGAAGGCGTAGAACGGCGGGCGCGCGACGCGGCTCGACTCGCGTGCCGAAGCTTCCAGCGTGGCGGCGTCCGCGCCGATGCGGGCCGCGAGTTCCGCCAGCGTCGGCGCTTCGAGCGGCGGGAAGATTGAAAGCGGCGCGCGTTCGATGCCGTCGGCGTCGAGCACGAGGGCGGCGCGGCGCTCCGGCAGATCGGCGACGAGGCGGCCCCAGGTGGCGTAGCGCGTCGGCCCGGTGACGGCGGTTTCGTCCGCGAAGCGCGCGCCCCGCGCATCGACTGCCATGCCGTGTTCCATGCCGTCCACGCGGGTGACGATGCCGCCATCGGCTTCCGGCGAGCGCGCGTCGACCGCCACGAGATGCGCCGCACCCGCGTCGCCCACGGCCGCGGCCCCTTGCGCGAGCGCCGCGCGCAGGATCTCGCCCTGCGCGTAAGGCGTGCCGCGATTGATGAAGCCCGGCATCGTGGTTGGCATGGCGGCTTGCGCGCCGCCGCAGGCGAGCACCGTCGCGCGGGGATGAAATGGCCCCGCCGCTCCGCTCTCAAGGTCGACGCTGTCCACTTGCGCGCCGTAGTGGATGCGCACGCCGAGCCGTTCGGCTGTCGCGTAAAGCGCATTCACCGCCGCCTTGCCGCCGCCGAGGAAGAACGCGGTCTTGCGCGAATAGGGGATGTCCTGCGTCTGAAACATGGCTCCTTGCGCGGCGAGCCAGTCCGGCAGATCGGTCGAAGCGTGCACAAGCAGCCGCGACACGCCCGCGTCGTTGCGGCCATCGCTCGCCTTGGCGAGGTCGGCGAGAAACTCGTCTTCGCAATAGGAGCCCGGAATCTGCGCGGTCGGCTTGTCGTGTGCGATCCGCAAGTTGCGCGAATGCCGGGTGTTACCGCCGCGAAGCTCGTGCGGGGCGGCTTCGAGCATCGTCACGCGAGCGCCCGCGCGACGCGCCGAGATCGCAGCCGCCAGCGCGGCCAATCCGCCGCCGATCACCAGAACCTGTTCGGAAAGTGCGCCTGTCATGCCGCGCGAGGGTGTTGAGGTTGCGCCTCACATATAGGAAATTTCCTCGTGCGGCCAGCGCCTTGCACTCGCATCGCGATGGCCTGCCCGCTTGGAGGCGAGCTACCGATCGACCGGCTTATTATGTGGAGCCGCCATGACCGGCGCACGCTCTGCCATCGAATGTTTCGAAATGCTTTCGATGAGGCCGACTAACAGAAGCGCGCCACGTGGCGGCGGCTTATCTGAACAGGCAGTCTATTCCGCCACTTCGCGCAAAATCATTCCAAAACATGCTTTAAAGCCCGCCAATCGCACTCTGAAGGGAATGGCTTGACGTGGGCTTAGGCAATACGCGTATTTTTTTTGCCTTATTGCCCATAAGTTGAAGTGACAACCTCTGCGTTTTTCGCTAGTCTGCCATAACAATTTGACATGGGTAACGGATGGCTGAGCACAGAACGAGGCACGGCGCCCAAGTCTAGGGAGGAAAAGCGCTTGCGCCGTCCCCAAGGGCGCGGGTGCTTCAAAAATATAAAAGCCAGCAGCAGAAACTTAAAACAGCAAGGTTCGCCTTGCTGTTTTCTTTTTATTCTGCGGGGAGGAAGGCGGCGGTGTCGATGATGCCGAGCGAGATCGCCTCATGCAACGCCAGCACAATCACCGTCGCCACGACCGTCGCCAGCACCACATTAGCGAACAGGCCCGTACGAGGGGCTGCAATTTCGCCATCGGCGCCGACCTTTCGGGGGATGCTGAAAAGAAACACGATCCACCAGCAAGTCACAAACAGCGCAATCGCCAGCAAGATATTCATGGCGCTTACCTTTGTTCCAGTTCCACCAGAGTGCCGCAGAAATCCTTCGGGTGAAGGAAAAGCACGGGCTTGCCATGCGCGCCAATCTTGGGATCGCCATTGCCCAGCACGCGCGCGCCTTTCGCCACGAGCCTGTCGCGCGCGGCGAGGATGTCGTCCACCTCGTAGCAGATATGGTGGATGCCGCCATCCGGGTTCTTTTCGAGGAACTTCGCGAGCGGCGAACTCTCGCCCAGCGGCTCCAACAGCTCGATCTTCGTGTTGGGCAGCGTGATGAAGATCGTGGAAACGCCGTGGTCCGGCTGCGGCACGGTTTCAGACACTTCCGCGCCGAGCGTCTCACGATAGACGGCGGCGGCCGTTTCCAGATTTTTTACGGCAATCGCCACGTGGTTCAGGCGTCCGATCATGCGACGGTCCTCTCGTTTAGCGGCGGTTAAAGCACGGAAACAAGCACGGAGCAAAGCGGCTTCTTGCCCCAAACGAGGCGCATTTCGGCGCGCACGGAGCGCGTGACCGCATCGCGGATCAACGCGGGGTCCTTGCGTCTCGGGCGCGGGATGCTCTCCACCGCGTTGTAAACGGCGGATAGCGCGCGCTCACTCATCGGCAGGCCCTTGGCGTCGCGCGCGGGCAGGCCCGCCATGCTGACGACGGGATCGGCCGCGAAATCGCCGCTGCGCGAAATCACCACCGACACGGCGATATAGCCGTTCCACGAAAGCCGCCTGCGTTCAGTCACGCAAGGGTCACCCGCGTCGAGCACGAGATTGCCGTCGCGGTAAAGGCGCCCGATCGGTATGCCGCTGTCCGCTATGTGCGGAGAGTTCGGCCCCAAATGCACAAGCTTGCCGTCGCGCACGCCGCGCAGGGTCATGATGCCGTGGCCTTCGGCGAAGGTGGCGTGCGCTTCGAGATGGCGCGGCTCGCCGTGCATTGGGATGACGTATTGCGGGCGCGTGAGCCGGTACATGCGCGTGAGTTCGCCTCGGCGCGGGTGGCCGGACGCATGGATCGGCCCTTCGTGCGCCTCGGTGATGATCGAGATCCCACGATCCGCGAGCTGGTTCTGGATACGGATCACGGAGTCTTCGTTGCCGGGGATCGTGCGCGAGGAGAATATCACGCTGTCGCCCTGGTCGAACTTGACGAACGGGTGCTCGCCCTTGGCGATCCTGGCCAGCGCGGCCTGCGCCTCACCCTGGCTGCCAGTCACCAGCGCGAGAACCTTGTCGCGCGGAATGGACGGGAACGCGTCCTGATCCGAATAGGTGAGGTGCTCCGGCCAGAGCCCCGAGTCGCGCGCGGCCTCGACGATGCGGTGCATCGCGCGGCCGACCAGCACCACTTCGCGGCCCGCAGCGCGAGCGGCTTCCGAGATGGAAATCAACCGGTTGACGTTCGACGCGAAGGTGGTGAGCGCGACGCGGCCCTTCTGGCGGCCGATGACGAGCTTCAGATTTGTCGCGACCACTTCTTCCGTGACGCTGATGCCTTCAACGAGCGCGTTGGTGCTGTCGCAGATCAGCGCACGCACGCCCTCGTCGCCGAGCCGCGCGAATTTCGCTTCGTCGCTCGGATCGCCGTAGGCTGGGGTATCGTCGAATTTCCAGTCGCCCGTGTGGAGCACATTGCCGGCGGGCGTGCGAATGAACACGGAATTGCACTCGGGGATAGAGTGCGCCACCGTGACGAGATCGACATCGAACCGCCCGATATTGAACCGCGCGCCCTGCGCCATCTCGACGATGGGCACTTCGGAGCCGTGGCTATGTTCCTGAAGCTTCGAGCGCAGGAGATGCGCAGCAAACTTGGTCACATAGACGGGCACGCGCAGCTTCGGCCACATCTCGGCCACCGCGCCGATATGATCTTCATGCGCGTGGGTGATGAGGATGCCCGCGAGGTTCTGTCGATCGTTTTCGATGAACCGGAGGTCGGGCAGAACCACGTCCACCCCGGGCTCGGAATCGTCGGGGAAGGTGATGCCGCAATCGATCATCAGCCATTGGCGGTCGTCCTCGGGGCCGATGCCGTAAAGGTAGACGTTGAGGCCGATTTCACCGATGCCGCCGAGGGGCAAAAACACGAGTTCGGGATTGGCAGGCGTTCCTGTCACAGTCATTCTTTTTATGGTTTCCAACAAAGGGAGTTAAGTCGCTGGCCTTGGCGATCAGCGAAGCGCATCTGGATAAATGTCGCCCGCAGTGACGGTCATGACAACCCCCGCCTCGGTCGTAAGCTTTAATGCGCCGGTATCGTCGACGCCGCAAAATCTACCGCGAATAATAGAGTTGTTCAAATTTACGCTGATTGTTTCGTTGAGCGCCAGCGCGCGGGAAAGCCACGCTTCTCGGATCGCGGGAAAGCCCCTGCCCTCATTCCAGCGCGCGAGCCAGATGTCGAAGGCTCTGGCGAGGGACGCGAAGACCGCTTCCACGGAGGATGGCGCGAGGCCGAGCGATGCCACATCGCGCCCGGTGTCGTCAGGCAGCGCTGCGACATTCATTCCGACGCCGAGGACTACGGCGAGGCCGCGATTGCGGGCGAGCGAGATGCTTTCGAGCAGGTTGCCCGCGAGCTTCGCGCGGCCGAGCATGAGATCGTTCGGCCATTTCAACCGGAGGCGCGCGGCTTCATTCGGCGACAGGTGCGCGGCCGCTGCGTCGTGCGCGGCCAGCCCCGCGACGAAGGAAAGTTGCGTCGCCGTGGCCGCGCTGACGGCGGTCTTCAGGAGAAGCGTCGCGTAGACATTGCCCTCGGGTGACTGCCACGAGCGCCCCGCCCGGCCCCGTCCTTTCGTCTGCGTCCGCGCCACGATCCATAATGGGAGGTCCGCCTCGGCAGCAAGTTGCCGCAGGGCTTCCTCGTTTGTGGAATCGATGCTGTCGAAGCGAAGAACCGGTATTTCAGGACGAAGCGTCATCAAGCCTCAGAAGAATGTGCGCGAGGCTGCGTCGGCGGCTAGCTTGAGCGGGCTCGGATAGAGGAAGAACAGAAGCGTAAACGCGGCGGTGATGCCGAGCGTGATCTTCACGGACGGCGCGATCGGCTCGAAGGTTTCGCCCTTTTCGTCGAAATACATCACCTTCACGATACGCAGATAATAGTAGGCGCTGACGACCGAAAGCACAACGCCGACGATCGCAAGCCAGTAAAGCTGCGACTGAACGGCGGCGTTGAACACATAAAGCTTGGCGAAAAAGCCCGCGAGCGGAGGGACGCCCGCAAGCGAGAACAGCAGCATCGCGAACAGAAAGGCGAACAGCGGCTGCTCTTTCGACACGCCAGCGAGGTCGGAAATGCTCTCGCTGTAGGTCGTCCGCCCGTTGCGCATGGCGAGCACGCAGGCGAAGGCACCGGCGGTCATCGCGAGGTAGATCGCGAGATAGATCAGCACGGCCGACACACCGTCGGCGGCGGCCCCGCCCGGAACGGCGGCGGCAAGGCCGACAAGCGCATAACCGACGTGTCCGATGGACGAGTAGCCGAGGAGGCGCTTGATATTCTTCTGTCCGATGGCGGCGAAAGCGCCGAGCGCCATGGATGCGACCGAAATCGCGATGACAATCTGCTGCCATTGCTGCGTCGCGTCGGGAAAGGCCGTCAGCACGACGCGGATCAGCATCGCCATGGCCGACATCTTGGCGGCGGTGGCGAAGAAGGCGGTGACGGGCGTCGGCGCGCCTTCGTAAACGTCGGGCGTCCACATGTGGAACGGCACCGCCGCGAGCTTGAAGGCAAGCCCCGCGAGGATGAAGACGAGGCCGAAGACGAGGCCCACCGATGCGCCGCTCGTGTGCACCGCTTCGGCGATGCGCGCGAAATTCGTCGCGCCGGTATAGCCGTAGACGAGCGAGGAGCCGTAAAGCAGCAGCCCTGACGAGAGGATGCCGAGAATGAAATATTTCAACCCGGCTTCCGTCGAGCGCAATTGATCGCGATGGAAGGCGGCGAGAACATAAAGCGCGAGGCTCTGGAATTCGAGGGCGAGATAGAGCGAAATCAGGTCGTTCGCCGAGATCGTCAGCATCATGCCCGCAGTCGCGAGCAGGATCAGCACCGGATATTCGAAGCGCAGGATGCGTTCGCGGCGCAAATAGTCGAGCGAGAGCAGGATCGCCAGCGCCGCGCCCGCGAGCGTCAGGATTTTCATGAAGCGGGCGAAGCCGTCATCCACGAAGGCGCCGTTAAAGAGTTCCTGCGCGACCGCAGGCTGGCGCGCCACGAGCACCATCGCGCCGACCAGCACGCCGACCGCGACGATGCTGATGGAAAGCCCCGCCGGGTAGCGATTGTACACGCCCCACATGAGGAGCACGAAGGCGGCCAGCACGACGAACAGTTCCGGGTAGATCGGCGCGTAGGTCGAAAACATTGTGGAAGCCCTGGTGAAAGCGTCGGACAGCATCGTCACCGCCTCTTCTCAAGTTCGGCGAACGACTTCGCCGCCGCGCCCGTGTCGGCTTGCGCCTGAAGTTCCTTTTGATACGGCAGGATCATCGCCTTCACCGACCCGCTTGTCATGTCGAGCACCGGCTTCGGGTAGAAGCCAAGCACGATGGTGAGGATCAGCAGCGGCGCCATGATGCCAATTTCGCGCGGGCTCATGTCCTTGATCGTGGCGAGCGACGGCTTTTCGAGCTTGCCGAAGATCATCCTGCGATAGAGCGTGAGCGCGTAGACCGCCGAGAGGATGAGGCCGAAGCACGCGAAGAACGCCGCGACCGTGTTCGCCTGGAATGTGCCGAGCAGCGTCAGGAATTCGCCGATGAAGCCGCTCGTGCCGGGGAGGCCGACATTCGCCATGGTGAACACCATGAAGAAGAAGGCGTAGATCGGCATGCGGTCGGCAAGCCCGCCATAAGCCGCGATTTCGCGCGTGTGCATGCGATCGTATACGACGCCGACCGCGAGGAACAGCGCGCCCGACACGATGCCGTGGCTTATCATCTGGAACACCGCGCCCTGCACGCCTTGCTCGGTGCCGGAAAACACGCCGATGGTGACGAAGCCCATATGCGCGACGGAAGAATAGGCGATGAGCTTCTTCATGTCCTTCTGCGCGAAGGCCACGAGCGAGGTGTAGATGATGGCCGCAACGCCGAGCGTAAACATCAGCGGCGCGAACTGCACCGACGCATCCGGGAACATCGGCAGCGAGAACCGGATGAAGCCGTAACCGCCCATTTTCAGGAGGATCGCAGCCAGCACCACGGAGCCCGCAGTCGGCGCTTCGACGTGCGCGTCGGGTAGCCAGGTGTGAACCGGCCACATCGGCAGCTTCACCGCGAAGGACGCGAGGAAGGCGAACCAGAGCCACGCCTGCACATTGACCGGGAAGTCATATTTCAGGAGCGCCGGGATCTCGGTCGTGCCCGCCATACCGTACATGACGAGGATCGCGATCAGCATGAACAGCGAGCCGAGCAGCGTGTAGAGGAAGAACTTGAAGCTCGCATAGACGCGGCGCGGCCCGCCCCACACGCCGATGATGATGAACATCGGGATGAGGCCGCCCTCGAAGAACAGGTAGAACAGCACGAGGTCGAGCGCGCAGAACACGCCGATCATCAATGCTTCGAGGATCAGGAACGCGATCATGTATTCCTTCACGCGCACCGTGATCGACTTCCAGCTCGCGAGGATCGTCAGGGGCATGAGGAATGTTGTCAGGATCACGAAGGGCAGCGAAAGCCCATCGACGCCGACGTAATAGGTGATCGTGTCAGACAGCCACGGCCGGTGCTCCACGAACTGGAAGCCCGGGTTGGCATAGTCGAAGTCGCTCAGGAGGATGAGCGATAGCGCGAAGGTGACGACGGTCGTCCAGAGCGCGATCCAGCGCGCGTTTTTAAGCGCGGCTTCATCGGTGCCTCGGAGGACGGCGAGCAAAAGCGCGCCGACGGCCGGCAGCAGCATGAGCGTCGTCAGGATGGGCCATTCTTTCATAGGGTGAACAAAGCCCCGCGATAAAGGTAGGCGAACCAGGTGATGAGGACCGTCACGCCTATCAGCATGACGAAGGCGTAGGTGTAGACGAAGCCGGTCTGGATGCGGACGACGCGTTTCGTGGTGGCGATCACGCTGGCGGCCACCCCGTCCGGGCCGAGCCCGTCGATGATCGCGCCGTCGCCGTATTTCCACAGCACGCGGGCGATCCAGCGCGTGGGCCGCACGAAGATCCAGTCGTAAAGCTCGTCGAAGTACCACTTGTTGTAGAGGAAGGCGTGGATCGGCTTGAACGTCTTGACGGTCCAGGCAGGAATGCCGGGCGAGGAGATATAGGCCCAGTAGGCGACGCCGAAGCCCCCCGCCATCACGATCGTCGGCAGCCACTTCATGAAGACGTCGGCCACATGCGGCTCGTGCCAACCGTGCAGGAACAAGAGAGAGCTGCGCCAGAACTGGGCGTAGTCCGCGCCAACGAAATAGGGTGCGAAGATGAGCCCCGCGAACAGCGCGCCGGCGGCGAGGATCAGAAGCGGCCCCGTCATCACCGGCGGCGATTCATGCGCGTGCTCGAAGGCGTGATGATCCTTCGGCTCGCCGTAGAACGCCATGAAGATCAGGCGCCACGAGTAGAAGGAGGTGAGGAAGGCGGCGAAGATCAGCATCCAGTAGACGGTTTGCCCGACCGCCGAATGCGAGACTTCGGCCACCTCGATAATCATGTCCTTCGAGAAGTAGCCCGCCGTGAAGGGAAAACCCGTGAGCGACAGCGTGCCGATGACCATCATGCCGAAGGTGAACGGGATGGCCTTGCGCATGCCGCCCATCTTGCGCAGATCCTGCTCGCCGTGGAGCGCGTGGATCACGGAGCCTGCGCCGAGGAACAGCAGCGCCTTGAAGAAAGCGTGCGTAAAGAGGTGAAACACCGCCGCGCCATAGGCCGAAAGCCCAAGCGCGACGAACATGTAACCGAGCTGCGAGCAGGTCGAATAGGCGATGACGCGCTTGATGTCGTTCTGCGCCAAGCCAACGGTGGCCGCGAAGAACGCGGTGATCGCGCCAACGCAGGTCACGACGAGCAGCGCAATCGGCGACAGTTCAAACAACGGTGACAGCCGCGCGACCATGAACACACCCGCGGTGACCATCGTGGCCGCGTGGATGAGGGCGGAAACCGGCGTCGGGCCTTCCATCGCGTCAGGCAACCACGTGTGCAGCAGGAACTGCGCCGACTTGCCCATCGCGCCCATGAACAGGAAAAGGCAGATGAAATCGAGCGCGGGCACCTGATAGCCGAAGAACGGGATCGTTGTAGCCTGATGCTCCTTCGCGGCGGCGAAGATGGTGTCGAAGTTCACATCGCGGAAAATGAACCAGATCGCGAAGATGCCGATCGCGAAGCCGAAATCGCCCACGCGATTGACGACGAACGCCTTGATCGCCGCCGCATTTGCGCTTTCGCGCTGATACCAGAAACCGATGAGCAGATAGGACGCGAGGCCCACGCCCTCCCAGCCGAAGAAAAGCTGCACGAGGTTGTCAGCCGTCACGAGCGAGAGCATCGCGAAGGTGAACAGCGACAGGTAGGAGAAGAACAGCGGCTGGCGGTCGTCGTCGGACATGTAGCCGACGGAATAGATGTGAACGAGCGCGGAGACGGTGTTCACCACCACGAGCATGACGGCGGTCAGCGTGTCGATGCGGAGCGACCACGATGTTTGCAGATCGCCGACGCCGATCCAAGGGAAGAGCGTTATACGCGCTTCCTGCCCCTCGATGCCGACCTGATAGAGCGCGAGCCACGAAAGGGCCGCCGAGACGAGAACGAGAGCGCTCGTCAGAAAGCCGGAATTCTTGTCGCCGAGCGAGCGCCCGAAAAAGCCGGCACAGAGCGCGCCGATCAGCGGAAGTAGGACGATGGCCTGATACATGCCCGCCTCAGCCTTTCATCGAGTTGATGTCGTCAACGGCGATGGAGCCGCGGTTCCGGTGGTAGATGACGATGATCGCCAGCCCGATGGCAGCCTCGGCCGCCGCGACGGTCAGCACCATCAGTGCGAAGATTTGGCCCGTGAGGTCGTTCAGATAGGCCGAGAAGGCGACGAGGTTGATGTTCACCGCGAGCAGCATCAGCTCGACGGACATCAGGATGATGATGACGTTCTTCCGGTTCAGGAAGATGCCAAAGGCGCCGAGCGTGAAGAGGATCGCGGCGACGGTGAGATATTGCTGGAGTGCGATGCCGGTCGCGGCCTCGACGGGGGAGATCGTGTTCAGCATGGCCCTCAGGAGATCCCTTTCCCGGTTTCGACTTTAACCACCTCGATAGCGTCCTCGCGTTTGCGTCCGACCTGCCGCGCGACGTTCTGCCGTTTCGAATCGGGCCGGTGACGCAGCGTCAGCACAATAGCCCCGATCATCGCGACGAGAAGCACGAGCCCGGAAAGCTGGAAGAAATAGAGGTAATCCGTGTAGAGAACGCGCCCAATCGCCTCGGTGTTGGAGACCTGCGCGCTTGCCACTGGCCGGATCGCGCCCGGCGCCATCGTGAAGCCGCCGACGACGAGGATCAACTCCGTCACCAGCACGAGCCCGACCAGAATGCCGATGGGCAAATAGCGGCTCATGCCCTTGCGTAGCTGGCCGAAGTCGATGTCGAGTGTCATCACCACGAACAGAAACAGCACCGCGACCGCGCCCACATAGACGATGACCAGGATCATCGCCAGGAACTCGGCACCGAGCAGCACGAAAAGCCCCGCCGCGTTCAGGAAGGCAAGGATGAGGAACAGCACGGAATGGACCGGATTTCGCGCGGAAATCACCATCGCGCCCGATGAGATGAGCACGATGGAAAACAGATAGAAGAAGTATCCAGCGATTGTCATGCGCGGCCGATCTCGAAATGTGCGGCGTAAGCCGTGGAAGACATGGTTCGTCCTCTGGATCGCGATCGCCAGGCGAACGCAACCCGTCCTTTCGTTCAAGCTCGACAGCAAGGCCGCGATGCGCCCTCGCAAATCGATCTTCGGAACCCGGCGTCCGTGTGGGCGCGGGGCACTCCTGTTTATGCCAATCGCGTCTTGCGCCGAGGCATTTCGGCCTGACGACAGATCGATCTCGTGTGAACCCCTTCGAGTGCCGCCCTCCGGTTCGTACCCTCTTGCCGGATGGCGACGTTCTGCGGCGAGGGGAAGAAGCCGCCGCTCACGGCGGTTCGCGCTCCCTCCGCCCCTCGTCGGAGGAGAGCAAATCAGTTGCGCGTCATGTTCGCCGCGTCAGGCGTTACACGCGCGAGCCTGTGAGTGGAGACAGTCGGATTACCGTTAGAAAAGGTTAACGGTAGGGCGCATCGAGTTCAATATTTTTTGCGAGAATGCGCTCCCATCTGTCCCCGTTCGCAAGCAGCTTTTCCTTGTCGTACAGCAATTCCTCTCGCGTTTCTGTAGCGAACTCGAAATTTGGTCCTTCGACGATGGCATCCACCGGGCAGGCTTCCTGACAGAAGCCGCAATAGATGCACTTCACCATATCGATATCGTAGCGCGTCGTGCGGCGCGTGCCGTCGTTGCGGCGTGGCCCCGCCTCGATTGTGATGGCCTGCGCCGGGCAGATGGCCTCGCAAAGCTTGCACGCGATGCAGCGCTCCATGCCGTTCGGATAACGGCGCAGCGCGTGCTCGCCGCGAAAGCGGGGCGAGAGCGGGTTCTTCTCGAACGGATAGTTGATCGTCGCTTTCGGCCCGAAGAAATACTTCATGGCAAGCCATGTCGCGACAAGAAACTCGCCGAGAACCGCTGATCTCAAAGACTGGCCGAAGCCGCCCATGCATGCACTCCCTTGGGATAAGCCCGCGCTAGCGCGCGAGACCTCCGAATTGCAGAACCGCAGCCACAACCACCACCATCGCGAGCGACGTCGGAAGGAAGATCTTCCAGCCAAGCCGCATCAACTGGTCGTAGCGGTAGCGGGGCACGATCGCCTTCACCATCGCGAACAGGAAGAAGACGAAGCAGAATTTCAGAACGAACCAGAAGATCCCCGGCACCCAGGTAAACGGCGCGACCTCGAACGGTGGCAGCCAGCCGCCCATGAACAGGATCGTCGTCAGCGCGCACATCACGGTGATCGCGACATATTCGCCAAGCATCAGGAGAAGATAGGGCGTCGAAGAGTATTCTACCATGAAGCCCGCGACGAGCTCCGATTCCGCCTCGGGTAAGTCGAAGGGTGGGCGGTTCGTCTCCGCGAGCGCCGAGATGAAAAACACCACGAACATCGGGAATAGCGGTAGCCAGTACCAGCCGAAGAGGCCGTAGTTGCTGCGTTGCGCCTCGACGATGCCGGAGAGGTTCAACGTGCCCGCGCACAGGATCACCGCCACCAGTACGAAGCCGATGGATACCTCGTAGGAAACCATCTGCGCGGCCGAGCGGAGAGCGCCGAGGAACGGATATTTCGAGTTCGAAGCCCAGCCGCCGATGATGATGCCGTAGACGCCGAGCGACGAGATCGCGAAGAGATACAGAATGCCGACATTCAGATCGGACACCACCCAGCCGTCCGCCACCGGGATCACGGCCCAGCCCGCGAGCGCGAGCACGGTTGTGGCGAGCGGCGCGAGCAGGAACAGCGTCTTGTCGGCACCCGCCGGAATGACCGGCTCCTTCACCACGAATTTGAGGAAGTCGGCGAAGGATTGAAGGAGCCCGTAAGCGCCGACGACGTTCGGTCCGCGCCGAAGCTGCACAGCCGCCCAGATCTTGCGGTCCGCGAGCAGCAGATACGCGACGAACAGAAGCAACGCGACGAGCGTCAACAGGCTTTGACCGAGGATAAGCGCGGTCGGAAAGCCGTAGTTACTCCAGAGTGTGCTCCAATCAGCCATCGGCGCCCGCAAGTCCCTGCTCGTATTCCTGATGCAGCGCTGAAAGCTCGGCGAGGACCGCCGAGGACCGCGCAATCGGGTTCGTCTGGTAGAAATCTTCGATGAAAACGCCGAATGGCGTATCCGGCAGCGGCGGTACATCGCCGAGCTTCAGCTCGACCTTGGCTGCCTCGACCGTGTCGATGGCGGCGAGATGCGGATGCGCCTTGTAAAGCGCCCTGCGCAGCGACCCGAAACAGTCGAAAGGCAGCTTCGCGCCGAGATGTTCCGATAGCGCGCGGAGAATGGTCCAGTCCTCGCGGGCATCGCCGGGCGGGAAGATCGCGCGTTCGCCGAGTTGCACGCGGCCTTCGGTGTTGACGTAGGTGCCGTTCTTCTCGGTGTACGCGGCGCCCGGCAGGATGATGTCCGCGATGCGCGCGCCCGAGTCGCCGTGCGAGCCCTGATAGATCACGAAGGCATCGCCCGTGCGGCTCACGTCGAACTCGTCAGCGCCGAGAAGATAGAGCACTTCGATGTCGCCGCTTTGCGTGCCTTCGAGGATGCCCGCCGTGTCGAGGCCGCCCTCGCCCGGCACGAACCCGATGTCGAGGCCGCCGACGAGCGCGGCGCTGGTGTGAAGGATCGAGAGCGGGTTCCAGCCCGCATCCTCGCGGCCCTTCACCGCCGCCGCCGCGATCTCCGCGGCCTTCGCCAACACGGCGTCGCCCGCCTCATGCGATAGCGCGTCCTGGCCGACGATGATGAGCGGATGCGACGCCTCTGCCAGCGCCTTCAGCACCGGATTGTCGGGCTTCGCGATCTCGTCGAGCACGGCGAGCGAATTGCCGAGCCACTCGTAAGGATAGGTGAGGTCCGCCTCCGGGCCGACCAACCCGACGCGCGCGTGATTGTGCAGGTACGCGCAGCGAATGCGCGCATTGAGCACGGCGGCTTCCTTGCGCGGATTCGTGCCGATGAGCAGGATGACGTCGGCTTTCGAGATGCCGGCGATGGTCGCGTTGAACAGGTAACTTCCGCGACCGTGCTTGGGGTGGAGCTTCTGGCTCTGCTGGCGGCAATCCATGTTCGGCGAGCCGAGAAGCTCAAGCAGCGTCTTCAGCGCGAACATGTCTTCGACCGAGCAGAGGTCGCCCGCGATGGCGCCCACCTTCCGCGCGCCGGCCTTCTCGACCTGCGCGGCGATCTCGGTGAACGCCTCGTACCACGACACTTCTTCAAGTACGCCATCCCGGCGCATATAAGGGCGGTCGAGCCGCTTCTTCTTGAGGCCGTCGACGATTGCGCGCGATTTATCGGACAGCCATTCCTCGTTCACGCCGTCGTGGTTGCGCGGCAGGATTCGCATGACTTCGCGGCCGCGACTGTCGATGCGGATGTTGGAGCCGAGGCCGTCCATCACGTCGATGGACTCGGTCTTGCGCAGTTCCCAAGGCCGCGCCACGAACGAATAAGGCTTCGACGTCAGCGCACCCACGGGGCACAGGTCGACGATGTTGCCGCTGAGTTCCGAATGAAGCCCGCGTTCGAGGTAGGTGGATATCTCCATGTCCTCGCCGCGTCCGATCGCGCCGAGTTCCGGCACGCCCGCGACTTCTGACATGAAGCGGACGCAGCGCGTGCACTGAATACAGCGCGTCATGAACGTCTTGATGAGAGGACCGAGGTATTTCTCTTCGACGGCGCGCTTGTTCTCGCGATAGCGGCTGCCTTCGGAGCCGTAATACATCGCCTGGTCCTGAAGATCGCACTCTCCGCCCTGATCGCAGATCGGGCAATCGAGCGGATGGTTGATCAGCAGGAACTCCATCACGCCTTCGCGCGCCTTCTTCACCATCGGTGAATCGGTGAGAATCGTCGGCGGCGTGCCGTCACGGTTCGGCCGTAAATCGCTGACATTCATCGCGCAAGATGCCATCGGCTTCGGCATTCCCGCTATTTCCACGAGGCACATGCGGCAGTTGCCCGCGATGGACAGCCGCTCGTGATAGCAGAAGCGCGGTATTTCCGCGCCGGCCAGCTCACATGCCTGCAGAAGCGTTATGCCGTCTTCGACCTCGACCTCATTGCCGTTGATGTTCAGCTTCGGCATTTTTGTCCTTTGTTGGCCCAACCCCCGGACGCCTTTATGTCACCAAGGGGCCGCGCGCGGCAACGGTTAACTAACCTAAATTGCGAACAGAGTGCTCTCACGAGCTGTTTTTATAACAAGTCGTCGCGCGACCTAAAAGCGCACCCTTTCGCAGTGATTATTTAACGGACGATATGCCTACGAGACGTGCCGCAATTGCTCTTAACGCAGGCACTGCAAAGAGCAAGCCGAAGGCCCGACAACTGCGGTCACTTGTCGGTGAGACGCGCCGGTGAGATTCGCAAAAACACGCGTCCCGCCTCCGCTTCCGGTAACAATGTTTATCTCAATTCGGCCTCGTCATTCCAATGATTTCAAGCAGGCCGATGCTAAAGCATGATCCGCAAAACCGGACGCAGGCTTTGCGATACATTCATGCTCGAACGAAAGGCTGAGCGCTCCTTCGATGCGGCGGATGTTAATCGACGTTGCTCGGATCGCGCATGCCGCGAATAAGGCCGCTGTACTCTTCCAGCGCGCCCGGTACGAGTTCGGCATAAAGCAGCCGCGCCGGATCGACCGGCCCCGGAAGCTCAATGCGGCCGCGCGGTATGGGGCAGAACCCGGCACGCAGGTAATAGGGGAGGTCGCCGACGAGGATCACGATCCGATAGCCGAGATCTTTCGCGCGCTTGAGACCGTAAAGCATCAGCCGAAGGCCGTGACCGAGGCTCTGATGATCGCCCGAGACGATCAGCGGGCCGAGCAGAAGCGCGCCCGGCACATCGCCGACCGTGACCGGCGTCAGGTCCATCGCGCCCACCATAACGCCGTCGAGTTCCATGCAGAGATTGAGGCGCGGATCGCGCACCGAGTTCTCGCGGACGCGATAGGCGGTGCGGGCGAAACGGCCCGGCCCGAAGGCGCATTCGTTGAGGTACTGGAGGGCTGGTTGATCGTCAGGCGTTTGCAGCCGGATCGTGGCGGACGGCATCGTCATCGCGAACCTGTTTCTCAGAAAGACCGGGGAGAACGGGAGCGGCTCGCAGCGTTTTCGGACGCGCGCAGCCTCACGCAAGGCGCGATCGTCGTCGGCTTTCAAAGGTTGACAGGGGTTGAGCGTCCGGTTTGGCCATGGACTTGCCCATAACACGACGGGCCGTGCACGTAAACAGGTGGCCTGTTTGTGGCGCGTTGCAGCTGGAGTGCGCGGTCGTGGTGCAGTCTGCCGCTTGCGAGCCGCTGAGGCGAAAGGCCGCCGCGCGTTATGCCCTCGGGGCCGTGCGCGCCTGCTGCCGCTGGGGCTGCTGAGGCTGTTCGCTTCGCGCGGCAGGTTCGCGCCCGAGCAGCCAATCGAGACTGACATCGAGAACGTCGGCGACATAACAAAGCCGGTAGAGCGGCAGATGGATCGCTGTCACGGCAAGATCCTGTCCCGCCTCGGCCGGTAGTCCCGCCCGCTCGGCCACTTCCTCCGGAGGCATCCTTTTTGCCCGGCAGGCGTAAGCGAATCGGGACGGAAAAACAGATAGGTTTGTCATTTCACGCTACACACTCGGCACGCTCGTCATCACCATCTTAAGATTGTAACATTAGCTCGATACAAATGGTAGCTGTATCCGAAACCGTGCCAATGGTTAACCACAGCCGCATTTTTCGCCGTTCGCGAAAGGTTCGTGACAGGAGCCGGGCTTAAGGAAGTGCCCACGTCTCCTGCGGCACGCGCGCCGTGCGTCGCACCTGACGCGGGCTTCTTGCCTCAAACCTCCGACGGTCGATCTGCCGGGCAATTGAATCCAGAAAACGCGGGCCGATCCGGGTTGGCAGCGGCAATGTTTCCTGCCTTAATGGTTACAGACAGTCGCGCAGGCCATCCGCTGCGGTTCCCCTGAAAAAAGAGCGATGGACGGAAAACTCCTTATTCAGCTTGTTGTGTTCCTGGGAGTCGCGGCGCTGGCCGCGCCTCTCGCGCGCATGCTCAAGCTCGGCTCCATTCTTGGCTATTTGTTGGCGGGCGCCTTCATCGGCCCCTACGGCATCGGCTATATGTTGGGTTATTCGACGAACGACGCCGAGATGTTGCGTCACATCGCCGAACTTGGCGTGGCGATGTTCCTGTTTCTCATCGGCCTCGAACTGCGTCTCAAACGCCTCTGGAAGATGCGCGATGCCGTCTTCGGCGCAGGGTCGGCACAATTCGTCGTAACCGGCATCCTGCTCGTGGTGCTGATCTGGGGCGTCAACCCAAGCACTGATTTATCCTTCTCGGAAGCGATGCTCGTCGGGCTCACGCTCGCCTTGTCCTCCACCGTGCTCGCGCTGCAAACGCTCGAAGAGAAGGGCGAACTCACGACGCGGCACGGCCGCCTCTCTTTCTCGGTGCTGCTGTTCCAGGATATCGCCGCGATCCCGCTTCTTGTCGCGGTGCCGCTTCTGGCGGTGAAAGCGACATCGCCGGAGCTTCTCACCTTTGCAGGCGTGCTGAAAATTTTCGCCGCCATCGCGCTGATCATCATCGCCGGACGCTACCTGCTCGACCGTCTCTATCATCTCCTCGCCCTCACGCAGGTCCGCGAAGCGATGATCGCGGCCTCGCTGCTGACGGTTGCGGCGGTTTCGCTGCTGATGACATCCATTGGCCTGTCCGCCTCGCTCGGCGCGTTCCTCGCGGGCGTACTGCTGGCCGACTCGCACTTTCGCCATCAGATCGAAGCCGACATCCGGCCGTTCGAGATGCTGCTTCTCGCGCTGTTTTTCACCTCCATCGGAATGGCGCTCGATTATAACGCGCTGCTTCGCCAGCCCTTCCTGATCGCCTCGGCGGTGGTGGTGCTTGTCGCGGTGAAATTCGCTGTTCTCTATGCGGTCGGGCGCTGGCAGCGGCTGAACCCGCCATCGGCGCGGCGCTTCGCCATCGTAGCCTCGCAGGGCGGCGAATTCGCCTTCGTGGTCTTCGCCAGCGCCGAGCAGGGCGGCGTGCTGACCTCGGCGCTCGCGTCCTCGCTCGGGATCATCGTCACGCTGTCGATGATGACGACGCCCCTTCTGCTGGCGCTGGACGACTTCCTGCGCAAACGCACGGTCAAAGCGGAACCCCTCTACGACGAGTTGCCGGCGAGTGCCGGGCATGTGGTCATCGCGGGCTTCGGCCGCGTCGGGCAGGTGGTGGCGCGCGTGCTGACCGCGAAGGGCATCCCGTTTACCGCGCTCGACGCCGACCCCGATCAGGTGCAGCTCGTGGGCCAGTTCGGCAACAAGAGCTATTTTGGCGACGCGAGCCGCCTCGCCATTCTGGAAGCGGCGGAAGTGGGCAAGGCGCGCGCCTTCGTGCTGGCCATCGACGACGTGGAAAGCTCGCTCAAGTCGGCGCAGCTCGTAAAGGCATACTTCCCGCATGTTCCGATCTACGCGCGTGCGAGAAATCGGCGTCACGTGCATCAATTGATGGACCTCGGCGTTGAGAACATCGAGCGCGAGGCCTTCCACTCGACACTCGAAA
Source organism: Rhodomicrobium vannielii ATCC 17100 (assembly GCF_000166055.1). NCBI lineage: Bacteria > Pseudomonadati > Pseudomonadota > Alphaproteobacteria > Hyphomicrobiales > Hyphomicrobiaceae > Rhodomicrobium > Rhodomicrobium vannielii. The sequence continues at coordinate 3,954,958 of NC_014664.1, read as the reverse complement.
TAACCCGCGACCTGCTGCGCGGCCTCGGTCTTTCGGAAGGCGAAATCCGCTTTACCATCGAGACTTTCCGCGAGCACGACGAGGCGCGCCTCTACGAGGACTACGCGCATTATACCGATGTCGAGAGGATGGCCGCGCTCGCCATGCAGCGTTCGGAGGAGCTTGCGCAGCTCCTCGCGCAGGATTGGGAGAAGGCCGCCGAGCGAACGAAGCGCATTGAGGAGAAGAAGCGGCAAGACGACAAGAAAGCCGACGAGAAAAAGAAGGCCGAAGTAAAGGCGAAGGCGGTTGCGCTGACCGATGGCAAGCCGGTGACATCGCCTCAGTCCTGACGAGCGGATGTGACCCGGTCGCCGCATGCGGGAGCTTTCGGCGTGTCGAAGCATTTACCAGCCGGAAGCGCGCGCGGGCGATAATGCTCCGCTCGCAACACCGGAGACCGGATGTTATTCACCGCTGAAGATCCTGCGTACCCCGCGCGGCGCGACCCAACGCAGCCGCCGCGCGTTGCCACCCTTGTCGCGGCAAGCGTGCTGCTCGCGCTATTCGCGGGCATATCGGCGGCTATTTATAGCGGCGGCCTGACCGATTTCGATCGGGGCCTTCTTCTCGCGTTGCGCGATCAGCTAAACCCCGCCGACGCGCTCGGGCCGCGCTGGCTTGCCGTCGGCGCGCGCGATATCACGGCGCTTGGTTCGACGGCGGTGCTGACGCTCGCGACCATCGTCGCGCTCGGCTACTTCGCGCTCGAACGGAGATGGGGCGGCTTCGCGCTCGTCTTCGTTGCCATCATCGGCGGCACGCTTGTCAACAATACGCTGAAGGCGCTGGTGCAACGTGCTCGCCCCAACTTCGTTGCAGAAATCGCCGAGACATCGACCTACAGCTTTCCGAGCGGCCATGCCTTCATGTCGGCCGTCACCTTCCTGATCCTCGGCGCGCTCATCGCCCGCGCGCGGCCCGATGCGGTGGGGAGAGCCTTCGTTTTTGCGGTCGCTGTTGCGCTGACGCTTCTCGTGGGGGCGAGCCGCGTCTATCTCGGGATGCACTGGCCGTCGGACGTGCTGGCGGGATGGTGCGCGGGCGCGAGTTGGGCGCTTCTATGCTGGGCCGCCGCCGATTGGATCGGAAGACGCGCGCGGCCCTGACAGCGCGCCGGACCACGTCTATCGCGCGGGGCGAGGCGTGATCGGAACATCGTAGCTTCGGCGGTTCTTGGCGCGGGCGAGGCTGAAGTGCCACCATTCGGCGGGATAATTGGTGAAGCCCGCGCGCTCCATCAGCGTAACGAGAAGGTCGCGCGACCGCCGCTGCTCCGGCGTCAGGCCGGGAAAGGCCGTGTTCGAGGCGCGGTCGAAGCAGTCGAACGAGGTGCCCATGTCAAGCTCGCCCGGCGCCAATTCGCCGAGCGCGAGAGCATTCGCGTTGCTGCTGACGCCTTTTGGCTCGTCCGCCGGTCCGCGAGCGGGCGCAATGCAGTTGTCGCGGACGAGCGGCGACCGGTCGCTCCGGCCCTGCCGCACAAGGGTGAGATCGACCGCGAGCCCCGTCGAATGCGACGACCGCGATGCGATATAATTCGGCACAAGCCCACCCTTCGGCAGACGCGGATACTGGCTCTTCGTGCGCTCGTTCTCCGGCGCGCGCGCCCACGCCCCGAACGCTCTCACCGCGCGTTCCGGGCGGTAGCAGTCGAAAACCTTGAGCGAGAGGCCGAGTGCCTGGGCCGAGCGCTGCGCACGTTGAAGCGCTTCGGCGGCATCGCGCCGCAATACGCATTCGGCGGCCTCATAGCCGAGAACGGGCGATCCCGTGAAATTGTTCAGCCCGGCATAGCGCATGTCCTGCTGGATGTCGGGCGCGACGTCGCGAAGATAAACGAAACCGTCGGGGAGTTCGGCTTGCGCGGACGCTGGCGCCAGGGCGGCAGCCACATAGAAGAGTGTCGCCGCAAAGCTTTGCCGATTCATTCGCTTCACCTATCACGATTTCCTCGCGAAATTGTTTGTCGTAATCCGTAAATCGACGGCTAAGAACGCGAACTGAAAAGCTGCTTTTGTGTCGGTTTACTTTGTAAGATGACGGAATGGGAAATGGCAGGAGATACACGTGGCCGAAGAATGGCTTTATCAAATTCGCGTCGGGCTCAGCGATGAGGCCGCCAGCCTCCTCAACGTCGATCCGCAAAACGCGGTGCTGCGGGCTTTGACCGAGGTGCTGCATAAGCATCACGCCACGGCGATAACCGTCTACGATGCCTTTGCCGGTTATGTGAGCGAGGCAGAACAGCAGGGCGTGGATCGATATCCGCTCTACGCCTGGACGAAGGCTGCGCTGGATGATCCTGCCAAAAGAGAAAAATTCGCGAAATTATGCACGCTGCATGTGAATGGCGATGAAGTTTATGAAAAGTCGGTCGCCGAAGCACTGGAAGCGGACCTGCTGCCGCTGGTGGATCACGGCGCGCTCACTCGCGTGACGAAGCACGACTCCAACCCGGCCCACAATCCGCAGCCGCCCGCGCGGTTTCGCCAATAGCTATCGGCGTGCATCGCAAGCCGGGGTCCTGCAATCGCGGGGCTGACACGGCCTTTTGACAGGTTCTTGACGCGCACCCAATAGCGGCGCTGCTTGGGATTATGGGCAGGCGCTTGCCCGATGACCGGGCCTTCAAGTGCATGTCGCCAGAGCGGCGGCGAGTTGGCCGCCACCGAGATTAGCGGAGTGCGCTTGGGCGCGCCACACCGCTCCGATACGAGCCGATTGATCTATCCGCGTTCAAACTTCTCCATTTGAACGCGGATTTAAGATTTTCTCGCGCCGATTGATACGACGCGCGCCGCCCGAAGGCGGCGTTTCGATCACAGGCCGGTTTCGCAGCCGAAACCGCCCGGCTTGCGGCCGTATTCCTTGGTTCCCGGGTAGTGGTTGAACCCGCTCTTGTCCACCCACACAACGGAGCCACGGCACTTGGCCGCCGCCTCGCGCTCGCTGGCGAACTGACCGCGCTTTGGCTTCTCGGCACTGACTTTTGCCGGACCTTCGCCGCTCTCGTCCTGCTCCGCCTTGCGCTTCTTGGACTTGGCCTTTTCTTCTTCCTTGGCTGCGGCCTTGCTCTTCTGCTTCTTCTCGCCGTCTTCGGCTTTCGCCTTCTTCTCAGGCTCGGCTTTCGCCGCTTCCTTGGCCTTATCCGCCTCCGCAGGCTGAGCCTTCTTTTCGCCTTCCGCCTTTACAGCTTCCTTCGCGGGCTCGGCCGGCTTTTTGGCGTCGTCCGCCTTCGCCGCTTCGACCGGAGCGGGCTTCTTCGCATCGTCCGCCTTTACAGCTGCCTTCGCGGGCTCGGCGGGTTTTTCAGCGGCGGCGGGCTGAGCGACCTTCGCGGCGTCCTCGGCCTTGGCGGGCTGGTGCGCATGCTCGGGCTTCTTCGCGTCGTCCGCCTTCACGGCTTCTTTCGCGGACTCGACCTTGACGGCTTCGACAGGCTTTTCAGCGGCGGCCGGTTGAGCGACCTTCGCGGCCTCGGTCGCAACCGGCTTCTTCGTATCGTCGGCCTTTGCGGTATCACCCGCTTCGGATTTTTTCGCGCTATCGTCCGCTTTGGAAACCTCGGCGGGCTTTTCAGCGACAGCGGCGGCGGGCTGAGCAACCTTCACAGCGTCTTCCCCCTTGGCGGGCTGATGCGCATGCTCGGGCTTCTTCACCTCGTCGGCCTTCACGGCTTCTTTTGCGGGCTCGGCAGCCTTGACGGCTTCGACAGGCTTTTCAGCGGCCGCCGGTTGAGCAACCTTCGCGGCTTCGACCGGAACCGGCTTCTTCGCCGCATCGTCCGCCTTCGCGGCTTCGACAGCCTGAGGCTTCGCGTCCACGGCGGCGTCCTTGGCGGCCGGAGTCGGCGTCTGGGCGGGTTCCGAAACCGCGGGCTTGGCCGCGGCAGGCTCAGCGCTTTGGGCCGCAGGCGATACTGCCGGCGCCTTCGGCTCGTCAGGCACCTGAGCAACCGCCAGCGAAGTGGCGAAGACCATGGCGCATGCGATCCCGAACAGCGCGGGCGGTGGCAAAATCCGTGCGTTCATCGATTCGATCCTTCGAAGGTTACAGCCGAATTGCTTCGCTAAAGCGTTAGCCTGCGAAACAGGGTCAAATCTTGGCAGCCTTGCCTTGCGCCTGCCGGAATTCGGAAGAAATCGTTAATAAAGGGGAGATGACGCATGCGCGAGCCGCATTCCGGGGTATGCATGCCCGCTCTTGCGGGGGGCACCAGCGCCCCGAGGCTCTTGCCGACCTCCGACTAAATCGTGGCCCGTTTCCTGCAAGCAAGCCTCGCGGATGCGAGTCGCGGAGCTTTCCGCCCCAATTCTGAACGAAAAAACCGAAGATACAGGTCGCGTGACGCGGACCCAAGGAGCCTCCAATGCCGCTTTACGGCTTTCATTGTGACAAATGCGACAATGACGTGGAATTGCTCGTCAGCTCGTCCGCCAAGCCCGCCTGCCCGAATTGCGGCAACGAGACGATGACGCGCCTGATGTCGCACATCGTCATCCATGGCAAGACAAAGGCCAAGCTCAAGGCCGCGCGTGCTGCCGCCCAGCGAGCAGGCCACCTCAGCAATTTCAGTCCCTCGGAGCGCTAGCGCTTCACGTCCCGCGCGGCTTGGCCCGCGATGTCGGGGCGGCCTGGGCTGGATCGTCCGGCCACGGGTGGCGCGGGTAACGGCCTTTCATCTCGGCCTTGACCGCCGCCCATGACCCCCTCCAGAAGCCCGGAAGGTCGCGCGTGATCTGGATCGGGCGATGCGCGGGCGAGAGAAGATGCAGCGTGAGCGGAAGCCTGCCGCCCGCGATCGATGGATGCTGCGTCAGGCCGAACAACTCCTGCACGCGGATGTGGAGCGCGGGCGCGCCAGCGGTTTCGTAATCGATGGCGTGGCGGTTGCCGGTGGGCGCCTCGAAATGCGTCGGCGCTTCGTCGTCTACGCGCCGCTTCAGGCTCCATGGCAAGAGCGCATCAAGCGCGGCACCGAGATCGTCCGCGCCGATGTCCGAGAGCTTCGTCTTGCCGTCGAGGAAAGGCGCGAGCCACGCCGCAGCGGTTTCGCCGAGCGCGGCGTCGGAGAGGTCGGGCCATTCTTCACCCTCCGCCGCGCGCAGAAAGCCGACGCGGTGGCGGAGCTGAAGTTGCGACTTGCTCCATGGCAGGCGGTCGAGACCGAGCTTTGCGATACCTTCCGCCAGTAGACGCGAGGTCGCCTCGCTCGCCGCAACCGGGCGCGGCTCATTGCCAAGCAAGATCGCGTCGAGCCGCCGAACCCGCCGCCCTCGGAGCGCCGCCGCGGCCGGATCGAAGTCGATCTCGTCGGCCTCGCGAATGCGGTGCCCTGCGGCTGCGAGAACGTCCGCTTCATCGGCTACGGCCGCGAGAAGGATGCGCGTTGACGCCGCTGACCCCGACAATTCCGCCGCGACGATATAGGGCGAGCGCGCCAACGAATGCGCCGGCTCGAGGTTCGCGCCGCGTCCGTTGGCGAGGAGGAATTGGCCGGGTGCGCCGCGCGCCTTGGCGATCCGCTCGGGAAAGGCCAGCGCCAGTATTCGCGCCAGCGATAAGTCCTCGCGCGGCTTGGCCTGCCGCGCCGCCCCCGCCATCCGCGCCCAGCCCGCCGCCAGCTTTCGCATGTCGCTCGCGCGGCGTGAGCGATCCCGGCGGAATGCTTCGAGCCGATGCGCAAGGTCGGCGTCGTTGCCGCCAAGCCCGCGTTCCACCATGAGTGCCGCGATTTCGGCGGCGTCGTCCGCATGGCCCAATTCGGCGGCGGCAATCACCATGCGCGCGAGCCGGGGCGGCAGCGGCAAAGAGCGCAGGCGCTTGCCCATGTCGGTGATGCGGCCTTTCGCGTCGAGCGCTTCCAGCTCCGTCAGTTCCGCGCGCGCAGCATCCATGGCGGCGGCGGGCGGCGGATCGATCCACGACAGCGAAAGCGGGTCCGTCGCGCCCCATTCGGCGCAATCGAGCAGCAGGCCGGAAAGATCGGCGGAGCGAATTTCCGGCTCGGCGTAAGCGGGAAGGCTCTGCGTTTGCGGCTCATCCCACAGGCGGTAGCAGACGCCGGGCGCGGTGCGGCCCGCGCGGCCCCAGCGCTGATCGGCGGCGGCGCGAGACACGCGCACGGTTTCGAGCCGCGTCACGCCGACATCCGGCTCGAAGCGCGGCACCCGCGCGAGGCCGCAGTCGATGACGACGCGCACGCCCTCAATGGTGATCGACGTTTCGGCGATGGAGGTGGCGAGCACAATCTTGCGCAGGCCCGCGCGCGCTGGTTCGAGGGCGAGGTCTTGCGCCTTCGCGTCCATCGCGCCGTAAAGCGGAGCGAGCACCACGGCCGGATCGGCGATGCGCTCCTTCAGCCGCTCCTCGACGCGGCGGATTTCGCCCTGTCCCGGCAGGAATGCGAGGATCGACCCGGTTTCCGCGCGCAAGGCCCGCATCACCGCATCCGCCATTTGATCCTCGATGCGCGCATTGGCATCGCGGCCGAGATAACGCGTCTCGACGGGGAACGCGCGGCCCTCGCTCTCGATCACGGGCGCATCGCCGAGAAGCCGCGCCACGCGCGCGCCGTCGAGCGTCGCCGACATCGGCAGGATGCGCAGATCGTCGCGCAAAGCCCGCTGACAGTCGAGCGCCAAAGCCAGCCCGAGATCGGCGTCGAGCGAGCGCTCGTGAAACTCGTCGAACAGCACCGCGCCAACGCCGGACAATTCGGGATCGTCGAGGATCATGCGGGTGAACACGCCCTCGGTGACGACCTCGATGCGTGTCTTCGGCCCGGATTTCGAGACCATGCGCGCGCGAAGCCCGATGCGCTCGCCAACGGCCTCCGAAAGCGTCGCCGCCATGCGCTCGGCAGCAGCCCGCGCGGCGATGCGGCGCGGTTCCAGCACTAGCACCTTGCGGCCACCGAGCCATTTCTCGTCCATCAGCGCGAGCGGCACGCGCGTCGTCTTGCCCGCTCCGGGTGGCGCGACGAGCACCGCCGAGGCGCGGGCGGCGAGCGCGGCCTGCAGCGCGTCGAGGACATCGTCAATCGGAAGCGGTGTGGCAAACTTCATGGCGTCGTATCGAGCGGGCGCGCTCGCCGTCAGCTATGCAGGCCGGGCGCCTCATGGCCCGTACGCGCGACATATTCCGTGTAGCCGCCATTATAACTATGCACGCCTTCCGGGGTCAGTTCGAGCACGCGGTTGGAAAGGGCCGCGAGGAAATGCCGGTCATGCGAGACGAACAGCATCGTGCCCTCATATTGCGCGAGCGCCTTGATGAGCATTTCCTTGGTCGCCATGTCGAGATGGTTGGTCGGCTCGTCGAGCACGAGGAAGTTCGGCGGATCGAACAGCATGATCGCCATCGCGAGCCGCGCCTTCTCGCCGCCGGACAGCACACGGCATTTCTTTTCGACATCGTCGCCGGAAAACCCGAAACAGCCCGCGAGCGTCCGCAGCGTGCCCTGCCCCGCCTGCGGGAAGGCGTGTTCGAGCGACTGGAAAATCGTCGCGTCGCCATCGAGCGTTTCCATCGCGTGCTGGGCGAAATAGCCCATCTTCACGCTGGCGCCGATGGTCACAGAGCCCTGATCGGGCTCGCTCGCGCCAGCCACCAGCTTCAGCAGCGTCGACTTGCCGGCCCCGTTGATGCCCATCACGCACCAGCGCTCCTTGCGCCGGATCGCGAAATCGAACCCCTCATAGATGATCTTGCTGCCGTAGCGCTTGTGAACGGTCTTGAGCGCCACGACATCGTTGCCGGAGCGCGGCGCGGTCGGGAAATCGAACTGCACGCTCTGGCGCCGCCGGGGCGGCTCGACCCGCTCGATCTTGTCAAGCTTCTTGACCCGGCTCTGCACCTGCGCGGCATGCGAGGCGCGCGCCTTGAACCGTTCGATGAACTTGATTTCCTTGGCCAGCATCGCCTGCTGGCGTTCGAATTGCGCCTGCTGCTGCTTCTCGGCCAGTTCGCGCTGCTGTGCGTAGAACTCGTAGTCGCCGGAGTAGCTGGTGAGCGAGCCGCCGTCGATTTCGACGATCTTGTTGACGATGCGGTTCATGAACTCGCGGTCGTGCGAGGTCATCAGCAGCGCACCATCGTAGTTCTTGAGGAATTGTTCGAGCCAGATCAGGCTTTCGAGATCGAGATGGTTGCTCGGCTCATCGAGGAGCATCGCGTCGGGCCGCATCAGGAGGATACGCGCCAGAGCGACGCGCATCTTCCAGCCGCCGGAAAGCTTGCCGACATCGCCGTCCATCATCTCCTCGCTGAAGGAGAGGCCGGCGAGCACTTCTCGCGCGCGGGCTTCCAGCGCGTAGCCGTCGAGTTCCTCGAAAGCGTGGAGGACTTCGCCGTAACGCTCGATGATCGATTCCATCTCGTCGGCGCGGTCGGGGTCGGCCATCGCGGCCTCCAGCTCCTTGAGCTCTTCCGCAACCGTGCTGACCGGGCCTGCGCCGTTCATGACTTCGGTCACGGCGCTATGGCCCGACATCTCGCCGACATCCTGATCGAAATAGCCGATGGTCGTGCCGCGATCGATCGCCACCTGACCTTCGTCGGGCTCATCCTGTCCGGTGATCATGCGGAACAGGGACGACTTGCCCGCCCCGTTCGGTCCGACAAGGCCGGCCTTCTCGCCTTTCAGAAGAGAGGCCGAAGCCTCGATGAACAGCAGGTGATTGCCGTGCTGCTTGCTGATGTTTTCGAGACGAATCATGACTACCGGGAATGCTGCGAGAATTTCGGACGCGCTATCGCGCTTCGCGCGCCTTGTGCGCGATTTGCCACCCTTATGCCACGGGAGAAGCGCGGCGCCACCGTGAAATAAGCCGTCGGGCAACAGAGGCCATCGAGAACGGCCCGACGCATGAGGCAAAGGTCACGCTTCGTTCGCTGGGGAAAAGGGAGTGCTCGCCCTCAAGACGGGCGCTTTTCTCTGTGATGTCAGGGGGATGGATGGTGCTGCAAGAGAGGATTGAACTCTCGACCTCTCCCTTACCAAGGAAGCGCACGGGGTGCCAGTGGAGGCAGTTGCCGAAGGATTTCCCGCCGCGTTCCACGGTTTACAGCTATTTCTGGGAATGGTCGCGCTACGGCGTGCTCGACCGCATCCATCATGCGCTGCTCGTCGCCTGCCGTGAAGCCGAGGGCCGCGAGGCTTCGCCCACGGCCGCGATCATCGACACGCAGGCCGTCAAGGCCACCGAAAAAGGGGGAAGAGCCGCGATCCCGTTGGCTATGACGCGGGCAAAAAGGTCAAAGGCATCAAGCGCAACGCAGCTGTCGATGCGATAGGACTGCTGCTTGGGATCGAGGTGATCCCCGCCAGCGTCCAGGACCGGGACAGCGCTGCGGCGCTTATCAGGAACACCCGCCGCCTTTTCCCCTTCATCCGCCACGTCTTTGCGGACGGCGGCTACAGCGGAGACCGCCTCGCCACCGATCTTGCGGCTCAGAGGGTTACGCTGGAGATCGTCAAGCGCACGGACAAGGAAGGCGGGTTCAAACTCGTCCGGCGACGCTGGGTCGTCGAGCGCACCTTCTCCTGGCTCAGGCGCAACCGTCGCCTGATGGCCCATTACGAAGCTCTCGCCATCATCGCCGAGGGCTTCGCCAAACTCGCCATGATCGCCGTCATGCTCAAACGACTGACAGAGCCAACGTCGCAAAATGCAAGATGAACTTCCGAGTCAGGATCTTAGGTTGATGCACTTCCAATCGATCCAAACGGCTTCCCCTGCCCTCGCTCCCGTATAAAGCAGGAAAACCACAAGCGGGCGAAGGTGAGGTGCGCAAGCGTCTGTAAGGGCGTCCGCTTCTTCGATGGTGATCCATCGGATATTGCCAGAGGGTGACTTAGGGCGTTTGATGCTAGGAACATTGCACCATCCTTTGCGCGCCGCATGGTGGAGGATAGCCGACATGGGCGTGAAGAATTGCCGGTTGCGGGTTGCCGGTGAGACGTTGGGGAGAAGCCTTTTAGCCGCCGTGTCGATTTCGTCTTGCCTGATCTTCCTTAGAAGAGTCGTCCCGAAATGCTCCAAGAGAGGCGTAAGGAAACGCTTTTCGCCGTCGCTTTGCGTGTCAACCGACATCCGGAACTGCCCCGTTTCGACACGAAGAACTGCCCCGTCATTGATCAGTCCTTTGAGGCTTTGGTTCTGTCGCAGCCGACGCTGCGGTTGGACGTGATCAGCATCGCTCCCTTTTCGTAGCGGCGCGAGACAAGCTGGAAGAACAGATGCGCCGCAGAGGGCTCGAACGGCAGGTAGCCCAGTTCGTCCACGATCAGGAGCTTCGGTTTGGCGAAGTGCATGAGCCGATCCTCGAGCCGGCCTTCCACATGTGCCCTGGCGAGTTGCGCCACCAGCGCCGTCGCCGGCATGAAGAGCGCGGCGTAACCCGCCAGAATGGCCTCGCGCCCGAGCGCGATGGCGAGATGGGTTTTCCCGACGCCGGGCGGCCCGAGCAGGAGCACATTCTCGCCATTGGCGATCCAGCGTCCAGCCGCGAGATCGCGCGCCGCCCGAAACGGCGGGACGCCGGCCGCCGGCTTCAAGGCGCCCGCCTCGTCGCGCTGAAAGCGCGCCACAGGGCTTTCCCCGGTCGTGCCGTGAATGCGCGCGTCGGCGATCTCGCGGGACCAGGCCTCAAGGTGCGCCTCGAACGCATCCCATGTCGCAAACGCTCGCCCCGCGACCGCGTTCTTCTTCACATAGCCCACGCCGTTTTCGGTCTTGCCTTTCGTGCGCGCCCGATACGGAGCGCAGGCTTTCGGCCGAAAGCCCCAATGCCTGGCGAAAGCCAACAGCTTTGCGTTGTAGGCGACAGCGCCGGTCAGCCTGTCATGCCGGTCGACGAGTGCCCTGGCGTTGTCGAACAGCACGTCTTCCGTCACGCCGCCGAACTTCGCAAAGGCGCTTTCCAGCCCGTCGAACCAGCTTTCCTGGCGCTGAAGGCGCGGACATGGATCCGGCGCGAGTAGCCGAGCGTGGCGACGAACAGAAACGCCTTGATCCTGACGCCGCCGATCTCGACCAGGCGCTCGCCAAAGTCGATCTGCATCTGCTTGCCGGGCCGCGTCTCGAAACGCACGCAGGCGCGCGCTTCGGCGTCGAGTTCCTGCCGGAACCGCGCCACCGCCCGCTCCACCGTGCGAAGGCTGACGGCGATGCCCTTCTCGCCAATCAGCTCCTGGCGGACCACGTCGGCGTTGCCGCGATGGCGCTCGGTGTTCAGTTCGTCCAGCGCGAGCGCTCCGGCAGCGCAAGCGAGGGAAGCCAAGCCTGACGCCGGAGATCGCTGAGCGACACAAGCGCCCTATCGCGGCAAAAGTCTGGCGGCGACGCGCAAGCGCACATAATCCGCCCACCAACGCCCATCTTCGTCGCGCAAGCTTGGCCGCAACAGCTCGACCGCGTGCGCGAGAGCGGCGTCGCGAACCTTGCCCTCGAACTGGTCGAAGAACGGCTTGCGGAAGGTGGCGAGCCAGCCCTCGATGCCGGTCGGCAGCGGCGTGGGGCGCGGCATGAGTTCGATGCGCTCGCACATGAGGCCGTTTTTGTAGAGAAGGCCTTCATAGGCGCGCGGGCTTGGAAAATACCATGGATGCGCGAGCGCGGCGTTCCCTTGATACAGGCGCGCCGCCGAGCGAAGCGCCGTAACGATGGCGGCGACATTGCCGAAGCCGCCGAACTCGGCGACGAAGCGCCCACCCGGCTTCAACACGCGGGTAACGCCCTGGATAACATCCTCGGCGCGCGTCATCCAATGCAGCGCCGCGTTCGAGAACACGGCGTCGAATTCACGCGGCAGATCGATGGCCTCGCCGCTCATCGCGCGCACGTCTAGGCCGCGCGCCTTAGCGGCGGCAAGTAGCGCCGCGCTCGTGTCGATGCCGAGAACCGATGCGCCGTGCGCCGCAATTTTGGCTGTCAGCGCGCCGTCGCCGCAGCCGATGTCGAGCACGCGCTCACCCGGCTTGGGGTCGAGCCATGACAGGATGTCCGCACCGAGGTCGGAGACGAAACGCGCGTTCTCTTCATAGCCCGCCGCGTTCCAGCTCTGTTCGCCGGAGGCCGCGCGCGCATGGCTTGGTGTCTTACTCGGCATTCCACGGCTGATAATCGCCATCGCCCTTCGGACGACGCATCTCGCCGACGAGGCTACCCTGCGGGCGATAAGCCTCCGGGGTCCCGGTCAGGTTCGGCTGATGCGGCTTCTGCCACGGGCGCGCGTGATAGGTTTCCTCGGTGGGCGGCGTATCCACGATGTAGTGTAGCCAGCCAAACCAGTCGGGCGGAACCTTGCTCGGCTCCGCATAGCCCTTGTAGATGACCCAGCGGCGCGGCTTGCCGGCCGAGCCGGTTCCGCTCGCGTCCTGATAGTAACGATTGCCCTCTTCGTCTTCGCCGACGAAGATGCCACGCGCGTTCGTGTAGAGCTTCGTCGACAACGTCGCGCCGTTCCACCAGGTAAAAATATCGCTGAACCAGCCCATGCTTGCCCTCGGTCTTTCAACTTCTTTTACGCGAATCAACGGCGGGCGTCCACCCATTCGCTCCCGCCAGATCGCGTCTCTGCGCGTGGCTCAACCTTCGCGCGGCTTCGCGGCAAGCCACGGCATGACGCCCGAGAAATCCTTGTCCGCGCCGCCTTCCGCCACGAACGCCGCGTAGAGGTCGGCGGCGTCTTCTCGGGCCGACCCGTTGCAGGATTAAAAACGTCCGCGAAACGACCGGATGTTCCGGCGACGCGGCTTCCGCCGATGAAATGCCCCGGTTCCATGTGGCCCAAATTCATGTCGCCTCCATTTCGGGCTGACGTTTGCTCCCGCGTCCATGATGACGCCGAGCGGATACCGTCAGCAAGCCCCAACGCAGGCCATTCGACCAAAGCGGGGAGCGTTGATGGCGGTTTCGCGCATCGACGCCCGGGCACGCGTCTATCTGCCGCCATCCGCCTGGCGGGCGGGGCGTGTCGTCTCATCGGGCGGGGGAAAGGCGGTCCCGGCTGCGGCCGCGAGTCGGCCGACATCCGCAACCGTATAGTTCGAGCGGCCCTTCCGGCTGATGAGGCCCTCTCGCATGAGGGCGTTCAGCGCGGCGGACGTGGTCTGTCGCGAGGAGCCGACGAGATTGGCGATTTCCTCCACGGTCAGCTCGATGAAAAGCGGGACTTCCGTCCCGGCGTTTCCCTGCGCTACCCTCGCGCGGTCGAGGAAGAAGCGCGCGAGCCGCTGCTTGATGTCCCGGAAGACGAGATCTTCGATCGTCCGCATACAGCCCATCATCGCCCGGCCGAGGATGCCGATGAGGCCGAAGGCCAGCGACGGGTTGTCCTCCAGCTTCTTCGCGAAAGTCCCGATGTCGGCGTAGCGAATATCGGTCTTTTCCACCGCCTCGATCAGGCAGCCGGAATGCGTGCAGAACATGTCGCCGGGGACGAGGTAGAACAGCGTCATTTCCCTGTCCTCGCCGATCAGATACACGCGCAGCTTGCCGTCCATCACCACAAGGACGCCGTCGCGATCCGGCAGCCCCGCGCTGATGAGGCCGCCCTTCTCGTGACTTTGCGCGATGAAGCCGTCGAAGAAGGAGGCTCCCGAGGGCTTCGCGAGGATGTCGTCGATACTGAAACGCGGCGGCATGGGCTTCTTCCTCGGCGGGGCGCTTCTGTCGCGATGCGCGATGACGGACGCCCCTTCGAGTCTTCATGCGCCCCGCGAACTGTCAATCGCTCATGTCTCGGGCCGCCGTGAGTTCTGAAGGTCTGGCGATCCACTGCGCGCTTGCATGCAGGGTACACGCCAGCTTCGCGCCAATCCTTACAGCGAGGATGCCCGATGCGACCGCCCAGCCGCGCCGCCTCTGTTCAAGCCGCCTTGGGAAGAGCGTTCGCCGATCCGCCTCGGCGATCTGAAGGCGCTGCGATAGGTGTGGACCAGTTGCACATGGACGCGAGGCCGACAGCGGAGCACACCGAAAGCCCTGCGATCACCGGCAGAATGGCCTTCGTCAGATCGGCCGCTACGCTGATCGCAGCAAAGAGAGCGGCTTCCAACCCTCGCCTTCTCGGACCTTGGCTTCAGCGGCGAACTAAATCAGTGGCCACTTCGCCGTATTGCAGCTGACACAACCGCCAATAAAGTCCCCGAGCGTGTATCAATGCACGGTGATTTCCGCTTTCGGCCACGCGCCCCTTGTGCATGACGATGATGTTATCGGCGTGTAGAATTGTCGCGAGCCGGTGCGCTATGATGACGGACGTCCGTCCTCGGAGAAACATCTCCACTGCCTTTTGCATTCGTTCCTCGGTCTCGGAATCGACATTCGCGGTTGCCTCGTCGAGGATCAGCAAATCCGGGTCGCGAGCCATCGCGCGCGCCATGGCTATGAGCTGTTTCTGGCCAGAGGAGAGGTTGTCTCCGCGTTCGTGCACCTGCGTGTGTAACCCCTCGGAGAAATGATCAGCCATCATCAAGAGCCCTGTCTTTTCGGCGGCGCGGTGCACCTGCGCTTCGGTATCTCCTAAGGCCCCGAAGCGCAGATTATCCAGAATGCTGCCCTCGCGCACGTAAGTATCCTGAAGGACCACGCCGAAACGGTTGCGCAGGGACGACGCAGGGATGCTGCGAATGTCGACGCCGCCGACGCGGATGACACCGCGCTGCGGCTCGTAGAAGCGTAGCAAAAGGTTGACGATTGTCGTCTTGCCGGCGCCGGTATGCCCGACGATCGCCAAGGACTCTCCGCTCGCTACCTTGAAGCTGACATCCTGCAGTATCCACTCGTCGCCCTTATAGGCAAACCAGACGTGATCAAACTCGATCTCCGCGTGGGCTAACGCGGGCGATGCGCCCCCGTCCTGCAAGCGAGACAGAGGCATGTCGAGCAACCCGAAGACCTTTTCGGCAGAAACGACGCTCGATTGCAGCACACCATAACGCTCGCCTATCTCCTGGATGGGACGCAAGAAAAGCGTCGCATACTGCAGGAAGGCGACAATCACCCCAATCGAGAGCTGGCCGTCTTGCAATAGCCAGGCTCCCATGAACAAGAGCGCTGCTTGGGAAATCGTGCCGAGTATTTCGACCACCGGCATGAACCATGCGTTGGCTGTGACCCATTGCATGGAGGTGGTGTTGTAGGCCGAGTTCATCTCGTCGAAGCGTTCCAGATGCGGCTTCTGGCGATTGAACAGATGCACGACGTCGATGCCGCCGACGTTCTCGGCGATAAAGGAATTGATGCGAGCCAGCAGGATGCGCCCGTATTGCTGGCTGCGGGTGATAATGCGCCGGAAGCACAGTGTCATTATCGTAAAGAGGGGAAGAAACGCGAGCAGAACGATACTCAGATGGCTGTTCAGATGCAGCGCCGCCGCCAGAAAGCAAAGGGTCATGACAGAGTTGGCTAGCACCGAGACTATGCCGTTCGTGTACAGATCGTTGAGCGCCTCGACATCGGTGGTGGCGCGGGTCACCAATCGTCCCACCGGAGTGACGTCGTAGAAGGCGACCGGAAGTCGATGCAAATGTGTAAAGATGCGATGGCGCAGGTCGGCCATGGCCTTTTGCCCGGAGCTCTGAGCGAGATACGCGTGAAGGCTTTGAAACAAGAATGACAGGACCACGCCCGCAAAGAAGAGGACCGACAGTAATAGCAGCCCGCGTTGCGCATCCTGCGGCAGCCAGATGCGAAGCCAATCGATCGCTGGCTCGTGGTGGAGGAAATACTTGTCGATGGCGATGGAAAGCAGAAGCGGGTTGATAATTTGGAGAGCCGTAGCGAACAGTGCGCAAAGTACCGAGGCCGCTACCTCCCCCCAATAGGGCGACAGCAAGCCCAGGAGTCTCGTAAGCACCGACCAGTCGTCCAACCTGGGTGGAACCTCGTCGACGGATGCGGTGGGGAGCATGGCGTCATCTCTTGTCATAGCGTCGCCAACTCGTGTTCGAGATTTTGAAGGCGCGCCATCCGCGCATAGTAGCTGTTGCTCGCCAGCAGCTCGTCATGGCGCCCGGCCTCGACCACTCGCCCTTCGCTTAGGATCACGATGTGATCGGCATGCCGTGCTGCAGCGATCCGGGTTGCAATGAAGACGGTCGTCTGCGACCAGGACGCATGCCGCAACTGACGCAGTATGAAGTCTGCGGTCACGGCGTCGACGCGGGAGAGCGTGTCATCAAGCACCAGAATGCGCGGGCGTCGTAACAGAGCTCGCGCCAGAGCGACACGCTGCTTCTGCCCGCCGGAGAGCATGACGCCACGCTCCCCAACGATCGTCTGCAACCCGAGAGGAAACGCGCGCAAATCTTCTTCGAGGCCAGCCATCTGTGCGGCTTCGGCAATCTGCGAAGCGGACGCCGACGGCGCGCCCATGGCGATGTTTTCGCCGAGCGTGGCGCTAAAAAGGTAGGTTTCCTGCGATGCCAGACTGATCTGCGAGCGCAGCTGTTCCAGCGGCATGTCGCGCACATCGCGACCATCGAAACGGACGCAACCGGAGCTCGGATCGAGCAAGCGCGGGATCAGCCGCGCTAGAGTTGTCTTCCCCGCCCCAGTCGGGCCGAGAATCGCCACCGTGCTGCCGAACGGAATCCGCAGGCTCACTCCGGCCAGCGCGACGTTCTTTCCAAAGCTCACTGAAACGTCATCGAACTGAAGCTCGCGCAGCGGCACGGGCGCGGCACCGCTATCTTTGCCGGAAACGCCGGGATCGACGATTTTTGGCCTCTGTGCGAAGAGTGCGTGCAAGCGGGCGACTGAAGCGGCACCGCGTTGCAACAGATTGACAGCTCGCCCAAGAGAAGAGACGGGACGCGACAGCAGGGCCATGTAAGTGGTGAACATGACAAAGTCGCCCACACTCAGGCTGCCTTCCAGGACGAGCCTGCCGCCGTAGCCGAGCACAATCAGGACCGACAGACCTGTGGCAAAAGCCAGCATTGGATCGAGCGAACTTGAGTACAAAGCCAGTTCGCGGTTGGACTTCGCGTAGGAACGGTTCATTTCGTCGAAGCGGCTGGTCTCGTTTTGCTCCTGAACGAAGGCTCGCACCACGCGAACACCGGAGACCGTCTGCTGGACGGCGGCGCTCATGGTGGAGAACAGGCTCTGAATAGCATCGAAGCGATGGCGGATCATGCGCCCGGCGTACAGAAGCGCCCAAAAGGCAAAGGGCAGCGGGAGCAGCGCAGCCAATGTCAAGTGCCAATTCACCCAACCCATCACCGCCAAGGCAACAGGCAGCGCCGTGACTCCCTCAAAAAGTGCCGTCGCACCCGGGCCGACCATCATGCGTACGGCATTCAGGTCGTTGACGGCGTGAGCCATTGCGTCGCCAACACGGGTGCGAGACCAGAAGGATGCGTCAAGTGCAAAGAAATGGCGCATCAAGTCGCGGCGCATCTCGTATTCGATGTTGCGCGAGGTCGACATCAAGCTAAGCCTTGCGGCGGTCTGAAATGCAAATCGCGGCAAGGCAGCAGCAGCGATGCCGAGACTGACAAGAGCGACGCCTGCGCTGGCGGTTTCTCTCGGCGAATGCGCCAAAGTGTCTATTCCGATGCTTATCAGGAGCGGAATGGTGTAACCTATAAGGTCGCGCGCAACGACAAACGCCACACCAAACGCCAGGCGCAGGCGGTATCGCCGAAGATACGACCATAGGAATGCTTTCCACTTTCCAGTGTTGGTCTGGAATTCCTCAGGTGTTTTCTCGGCTTCGCCCATCATTCGCTCTTGATCAGGCGCCAAGATCCAAGACCAGCCAGCAGACAGAGACCAGCGCCGATTGCTACTGTGTCCGCGACTCCGATTCGATCAGCGACCCCCCCGGCAATAAGGCTGCCCAGAGGCGTCATACCCATAACCGCGACGGCGTAGAAGCTCATGATGCGGCCCCGCATATCCGCACCAGTGTGGGTCTGCAGGATCGTGTTACTCCCGGCCATCTGAACCATCATGGCAAAGCCGGTCACTACGAGCAGGGCCATGGAAAGCGCCTGGTTTTGCGAGCACGTGAAGGCGAACAGACACGCGCTGTAGAGCATGCAGGCGAGCGCAACGCAGCGTTCAATGCCCTCCGTCGACGCGCGTCCGGCCAGATACATCGCGCCGCAGACCGCGCCTAGCCCTTGACAGGCCATCAAGACGCCAAGTGTATCCGGGCCGCCGCCGAGCACCTCCTTGGCGAAAACGGGCAGCAAGGAGATGTGCGGCTGACCAAGGAACGCGAAGACGCTCAGTAGCACGAGGGTGCGTCGAATATGGGAATGATGGCGGGCATAGCGAAGGCCGCCGAGCAGTTCCCCGAGGATCGCGCCACCGCGCGGCGGCAGCTTGCGACGCGGTACACGCATCATGCAAAGCGAGGCAAGTACGGCGAGAAAACTGACGGCATTGAATATAAAACAGACACCTTCGCCCGCAATGGTAATTAGCGTTCCGGCGAGGACCGGGCCGATCAATTTGGCTAGATTCATCATGGTGGAGTTGAGCGCGATCGCGTTGCTCAAGACGGACGCCTCGCCTTCGCCAATCATCTCCGCCGTAAAGGATTGCCGAACGGGCAGATCGCAGGCGTTGAGAATGCCTATGAGGCAGTTCAGTAAAAGCAACTGCCAGACCTGCGCCACACCGAGACAGACGATGGCCGCCAGCGTCGCGGCGACCAGGAGTTGGCTCGTTTGCAGGACCAGCATCAGCGTACGACGGTTACATCGGTCGGCGAGCACGCCCGCGAAGGGAGAGATCACGAAGGATGGCAGTTGACCGACGAACGTGGCAAACCCGAGCATGAAGACCGAGTCGGTCATCCGGTAGACCAGCCAACTGATAGCAATCTTCTGCATCCAGCTTCCGACGTTGGAAATCGATTGCCCGATGAAAAACAGTCGGTAGTTCCTATGCCGCAGCGATATTGCCATCCGGGCCAGACCGAGGCGGTCATACAAGCCCTTCACGTGACCATTCATCAGCAAATGCAATGTCCTGTTGAAATCGGCGCGCGGCGGGGAAGGGGCGCCTGTCCGTGATGTCGTTCGCAAGCAGAAGCGGCGGTCGTCGCTGAATCGACCGCCGCGCAGCCATTTTTCATTGCGCCGCTGACCATTTCGGGAGGGCGCCGTTCGGCGGTATATTTCGGCCGATCAGGTGCTCCGGCGCATACGTTTGGTCAGCCCAAGCAACGTATGCGCCTCGAAGGCACTGACAACCGATTGATTCCAATGCCTTTCGACTTTTGCATTCGATTAAGGGACCACAGGCGGTGCGTGCATCAAATGTAAAATCCGCAGCACTAAGCCTCCACCAGCTTCTTCGCCTCGCGCGCGCCGATGGCTTGCGCGAACACCGCGGCACCGAGAGCACCGGTCAGTTGCGGATCGAAAATCGGCTCGACGATGCTGACCTTGAGAACGGTTTCGATTGCTTCCTTCATGCCTTTGTTCTTGGCGACGCCGCCTGAGAAGAAGACATCGCTTTCGATGCCCACGCGGGCGAAAAGCCCGGCAATGCGGCGCGCGATCGCATAATGGATGCCGGCCAGGATGTTGGACGGATTTTCTCCACGCGCCAGCAGCGAGATCGTCTCGGACTCGACGAAGACGGTGCAGGTGCTGCTCATGGGCACGTGTCCGGTCGCCTTCAGCGCCAGATCCCCGAGTTCACCGAGCGGCGTCTTGAAAACGCCGGCCATGACTTCAAGGAAGCGGCCGGTGCCGGCTGCGCACTTGTCGTTCATGGCAAAATCGCTGACGTTGCCGGTGCCGTCGACGCGGATTGCCTTGCAATCCTGGCCGCCCATGTCGATGATGGTGCGCACGTTCGGATAGAGGAAGTTGGTGCCTCTGGCGTGGCAACTGATTTCGGTTATCGTCTTGGTGGCGTAAGATGCGGTGATGCGTCCATAGCCTGTCGCGACAACGTGGTTAACGTCCGCGAGTTCCACGCCAGCGTTGGCAAGAGCCTCCAGCAACACGCTCTTGCCGCTGGCGTCCGAGCTAAGCCCGCTGGCAATTATGGCCTGGCCGATGATCTCGCCGTCGCGCAGCACCACGGACTTGGAAGCCAGCGAGCCGACATCAACCCCGGCGTAAATTCCTTCTACTTTGTTTACAGACGACATGACGATCTCCTCTTATTGCGAAGCTTGTGCTTTTTGATCGGAAACAACGCGCACTGTTTCGCTCGCGTTTCCTTTGCCGGACGCGGCGTAAACCGCGTCGATGTAACTTCTGTCCACCCAGGTGCCGTGATCGATCGAGCCCTTCAAAAGGGCGGTGCTCCGCATGAACTCCTCTTCGTCGCGCAACGACTGCAGAGCCTCGCTCGTGATCGCAGGCTGGGCAAAAAATCGCCCGTCCGGGTGATAGGTCCGGAGGTATTCAACCGGCTGCCCATTCAGTTTTGAGAGCACCCGAATGGTTTCCTCTGGATGGGCATCAGCCCACTCGGCGCATTGCAAATCGACGGCCAGAAAGCGGCGCACCAAGTCTGGATGACGACGAGCGAAGTCTCCGTTTACGGTGATGACGCTCGGCGTCGCCCACTCTGGATGATTACGCCCGTCGACAAGCACACGGACGGCCTTTTGCTGCATCAGCTTCCAGACCGTTCCCTCACCTTCGACCAGCGCGTCGATATCACCGCGCAGCAAGGCCGGCGCGGACGCCATCGCGTCGAGTTGCAGCGACTGTATGTCCTTGATCGTCAAGTCGACCGACTGCAGCACCCTGACCAGCGAAGCGTGCCGCACCGTGCCAGCGAGATAGGCCACCTTCTTGCCTTTCAGGTCAGCCACCGACCGGATGGGCGAGTCTGCGCGAACGATGATCGAGGACGCGCCTCGTCGCGCAAAGCTGGAGACGGCCACCATTTTCACGTCCGCACCGGAGGCGGCCGCGCGAAGAGCAGGGTTGCTGGCGGTAAACATGAATTCCAGATTGCCCGACGATAGAGCGGTGGCCGCCTCGGAACCTCCCCCGGTGAAGGGAAGGTACTCGATGCGTATGCCGTCGGGCGCGAACTCCCTATCCCACGCGTGGAGGTGTTTGCTGACGGTGAACACCAGATGCCCTGGCGCCGTGCTGCCGACACGGATGACCTCAATCTGCCGGCCATCGGAGTTGGAGAAGGAGGCCACGGACAAGCCCACGGCCACCAGCGCCACGACCGCCACCGCCAGCAAACCCAGGCGAAGCCGAGCCTTGCTTTTGACTGATGACATACTACCCCCCTTAGTGGCGGATCATCTCGATGAAGGATTCGATACGGTTTTGCGTCTGCTCATTGCCTTGCAGACGGCTCAGGCCGAGGCCGTTGACGACGAGGTTGAGCGTCGGCACGCCGGTCTCTTTCTTGACGATGTCGGCGATCATGCGTGATACCGCCGATTGGTAGTTGCAGCCCCAGTTGTAGCCACACACGACACCGTTGGCACGGGAGCGGCGCACGAGGTCGACAACATAGGCGGCTCGCTTCTCGGTCTCCTTTTCGTAGTTGTATGAGAGAATGCTCTCGGCCATCCGCTCATAAGGATCGCCGTATTCGCCGACATCCGCGTAGATTTTGCTGAGGTGATCGTCGGTGCCGACGACGACCCCGCCGTGTGCCTCAACGAAGTCTGACTGAAGCCCGAAGCATGAACCCACCGAGATGAGCCGGACAGCGTCCTCGGAGACACCCGGCGCCAGGACACCGTCCCTGACACGCTGCGTCACCTCCGCGAAGTCTTGCTCAAGCAACTCGGTTCCGGCCAGCGAGTCGCCGCGATCGAAGCGTCCGCCAGTGATGATGCCGGAAAGATTCTGGCTACGAATCGGCGGCAACTCGGCTCGCCAGACCAACTCGACCGCATCGCGGGCGAACTTGCGGCCCCGGTTTTCGAGTTTGATCTCCTTCCAGAGATCTTCCTCGGTGACCTCGACGCCCCGAAGTTGGGCGATCCTCTTCACCAAATCACGGAGGAGTTCGGCTACGTACTGAACCGTCCATTCCGTGTCCCGGGTAACGGGGTAGTCGATGAAATGCAGCGGGATGTCCTTAACGAGGGTGCGATAGGACTCCAGTGTGTAGGCGATGTCCGTGCAACGCAGCGCGAGGTAGGGCACCACCATGTCGATAGGGATGAGGTTCTGGCGAATTGCTTCCATGGCGCCAACCGGATTGTTGCAGCAATCGACGGAGATCGCGCTGCGTCCGGCTTCCAGGATGTCAGTGGCGCGTTGACCCGCTTGATAGAGGGTTAGCCCCTCCTTCATGCTCGTAGCCCAACCACGCAACGGCCCTGGGACTACGGGAATAGCCCCAGCGGCGAAGAAGGGGTCGACTGTTTGCCCGCCCTGCACATGTATGATCGGCACCCCGTTCGCGTGCGCCTTGAGCAGTCGGTCGCGCAGCGTAAGGTTCAGGTAGTTGTGTTTGATGCCTGCGAAATATGTGTAATCGTGCAGGGATTCGCCGAAAATCCGCTCCTCGCTGAAGGAGTAGGGGAACCGCCGCGGCGCTTCGACCGTGAGAAACTCCCACATCTTTTCCGAGGAGACGTAGCTGCCGTCGCGGAAGTTGAGGCCCGGAGTTGCGATGAACGCCTCGCGAATGGACTCCGGATAGCGGAAACCTTCTCTAACTGCGTTTGTCTGGAGTGTCGCCGTGCTCATGAGTGCGTCGTCCTTGACTTGGATCTGAAAGGGATTGCGGTTGTTGCTAGAGGGCTGATGTCTCGCGGCCGTACTTCCAGCCGCTCGCCTTTTTTTCCGCCCAGACGAGGAGGTAGTTGATCGTCGTTCCGATGACAGTCAGCGTCAGGATGCCGGCGTACATCTCCGGCACCTGCATCATCAGCTGCGCATTCTGGATCAGATGCCCAACGCCTGACTGGGCAGCCAACATCTCGGCGCCGATGACCGAGACGACCGACGCCTTGACCGCGAGCCGCGCGCCAGCTGTGATCGACGGGACACTGGCAGGCAGCACCACATTGCGGAAGAGATCGAAATCATTGGCGCCCATCGACCTGGCTGCCTTGATCAGCGTGGGATCAACCGATTTGACGCCGCTGATCGTATTGATGAGCAGCATCCACATCGACGCATAGAACGTGATGGCGATCTTGGAAGCTTCGCCGATGCCCATCGTCAGCACAAAAAGGGGGAGCAGGGCATATTGCGGCGTGTTGCGCAGTGTCTGCACGAACAGATCGGTCAAGCGCTCGAATTTGCGGTAACTTCCCATCAGCAACCCGAGGGGCACCGCTACCAGAACTGCGAGAAGGAAGCCCGTGGCACTGCGGCGGAGACTGGCCCAGACATCGCTGAGCAGCGACCCGTTGACGATAAGATCCACCCAGGCGCTCACCACCTCCGAAAAGGCTGGGAAGAAGATCGGGTTCAAAAGGCCGAGTCTGGGCGCAAGTTCCCATAGCGTCGCCACCGCGAAAAGAAGTGGCAGTCCGTAGACAAGATTCGCCGGGGGCTTTCGACGCTTCGTTCTGCGAGACGCTGTTGTCTTGGGGAGCTGCAGCGCCGCACCGTCAAGGCCCACTGCACCTCTGATCTTGTACTGTAAGCCGGTCATGATGCACTCTCGGTTTCTAGGACGTATTCCTGGTCTCGCTGCGCCTTCTTGACCTCGTCGCTCAGAGCTTCCCACACCTCCCGACGGCAGGCGTTGAACTCCGCACTGGAACGTATGTGGTCGAGGCGCGGCCTTGGCAGTTCAACATCAATGATCTTCTTCACGACCCCCGGTCTGGCGGTCATCACCACCACGCGGTCGGCAAGGAAGACGGCCTCGTCGATGCCATGAGTGACGAAGAGGACCGTTGTTCGAATCTCTTCCCAGATGCGCAGCAACTCACCCTGAAGTATCTCGCGGGTCTGCGCGTCCAGTGCTGCGAAGGGCTCGTCCATGAGGAGAACCTCGGGATCACTCGCTAGCGCTCGAGCGATCGCGACGCGTTGCTGCATGCCCCCGGACAGCTGGTTCGGATAGCGCTCGGCGAAGCCGGAGAGGCCGAAGAGCGCGAGGAGCTGCCGGGCCTTCTCGCGCCGCTCGGCCTTGCCAACGCCGCGCACCTCAAGCGGATACTCGACGTTGCCGATAGCGCTGCGCCACGGAAAGAGCGCATATTGCTGGAAGACGTAGGCACTGTTGCGGGCGGGCTCGTGAACTTCCACTCCATCAATGCTCACCCTGCCGCTCGAGGCCGACGCCAGTCCTCCCACGATGTCGAGCAGCACCGATTTCCCGCTGCCGCTCGGGCCGACAAGAGTGACGAACTCGCCAGCGCGCACGGATAAATCTACCCCGTCGAGAGCCGTCAACTCGCCGGGCTCGTCACCTCGTGCCGCGTCGCCCCCTGCCTTGATGCGGAAAACCTTCCTGACACCGCTGATGAGGATTTTTTCCATGGGAATGGGCCCGCCTTATACCAGTGCCGCCGAGCGACCTTTGACCAACTCCAGAAAGGCCTCGACGCGTGTGCGGATCGCCTCATAGTCCGAGCCTGCGTATTCGGTATGTATTTCTAGGAAGGAGATGCCGAGCCCAAGGAAGAACCGCTTGGTCTCCGGTGCCTTGAATGTGAATGCATCGCAGTAACGCAAGGAGTGGAAAAGGACGCCGCTCACGTCGAACTCGGCCGACAATGCCTTGAGGTTGCTCAACCTTGTGTCGCCCTCGAAATCGAGATTGGGCAGCGAGGCGTGCGGAACCAGATAGCCGTCGGCAACGTCATCAAGTGTGTCGCCCCGAACGTGGATAAGTCTTGCGGGCGCAAAACCAGACCACAGGTCGTCAACGACGATCCTTCCGCCAAGCTCCTCGATCACGCCAGGCAGCTTGCTGTCACCGGGCGGGATGATACTGCCGGTCAGCAAAAGCCTTGGCGCATCTTCGCCAAGATGACGGTAAGCATCACGGCTCGAGTTCTTCAGCTCCTGCAGCAACTGCTCCAGCAGCGAAAGATACTCCCGCCGATCCAAAAAATTGCCCGCCTGCACGACCTCGTTGGATTCGCTCCAGCTGATCGGCGACTTCCGCTGCTTCTGATACTCGTACAGTTTGCGAATGGCGGCACGTATCTCCTCATACAGCCGAACTGAGGCGCGCAGGTTATCTGCGGTCAGCGTCACGCCGAAGTGTTCCTCCAGCCGACGCGTGAGCGCGGCAGTCTCCTTGCGGAAATAGGTAACACCGGCGGGGACTGTGAAGTTGTAAGGTACGCCGAGCACCAGCGTATTCACGTTGAAGTAATGGCTAACTATCTCGGCTAAGCGGTAAACCTGCTTGCAAGTGACATCAAAGACGACGAGATCCGAGTTGACAATGTAGGGATCCTCCGCTTCGGCAAAAAGCCCGGCGGCCTGGCGGACGTACACGCAGTTCCCTGTGGAGATGTAGCGGGAGCCGAGTTCGACCAGGCGGTCGCTGCCTCCGGTTCCCAGCCGGACCGGGATCAGACCCAAGGCATCGATGACTTCCTCGGGCACGTTGTAATTGAACCAGCCCACGACCTTTGCGCCGCCGCGACGGGCCTCGGCAATTTCTGCCGGCCTCTCGGCCAAACGCTTCCTGATTTGTTCTATCGTTTTAATCGACATTATTGCCCTCTGTGATCCTTCTCGATGATAGTGGCGCTGAAACTTGATGTGTCGCAGCGCGATATTATTTGTGGCCTGCTAGGAGAGATCTTCTCGGATTCGCCGCTCCACTCTCCATTATTGTCGTTATTGCGTTTCGTTTGGCAGTAAGGCGCGGTTTAGGCCCATTATCAACCCGAGATGGTCTACAACTTGGTACGGAACGTGATCCCGAATGTAAGGGGATCTCCCGGAGTCCCGCTTACGCTTGAGGTTGATGAGAGGCTGGATAGGTTCGTGAAGTAGTGCGTGTCGAAGATATTTTTGCCCCAAACCGAAAGGTCCCAAGCTCCGCTGTCTGGGCGGATACCTACGCCAGCATTCGTGAGGAAGTATTCGTCTTGCCATCCGTACACGGATAGAGAGGTGTTGAGGTTGGCTCGCGTTCTGAAGGTTTCGCTGACGAAGAAAAATGCGGTATAGCCATCTGCTACTTCGCGAGTGTAGTCGAAGCCCGCGTTGGCGATCCATCGCGGCGCGCCGGAAAGCCGTTTGCCCGAAAAATCGCAAACCTGGGTGCTTGTGTACGATAGATCAGTTGCGCAGGGGGCGTTCTTGAAGTCCGAATAGATTGCGTCATTGTAGGCGCCGCTAAAGGTTAAGCGCAGTCCTTCGATGGGGGTGACATAATTCCCCTCGACCTCCACGCCCCGCAACCGGACACCCGAGACGTTGCCGAGGTAGCTTGTCGCCGAGTTCTGACCCGCCAGTATTGTTGACAACTGCGCCTGATAGTCGGTGATTTGTGTGTGGAAAAGATTGGGGTTTAATGTCAGTTTGCGGTCCAGCCAGGACGTCTTCAGCCCCAGTTCGTAATCGAGGGTCTTTTCGGGATCGACGTTTGCAGGAGCGCCGGTTGTCTTATCGAATTGAACGGCGCCGGATTTTTCTCCGGAACTTACGGAAAAGTAGCCGAGGATGTCGTCCGTAATCTTATAACTGGGGTTAATCAGCCAGGACCAGGAGTCGGCGTAGATGGTTTCCCCAACAAGAGGCCCCGTACCCAGTGTCAGAAGCTTCGTCTGCCCATTCCTGATAGAGTTTACATAGTTCAAGGTGTTTCCCGAATACAAAGATGAGAGATCGACGCCGCCGACATACCACTTCTGGATCCAGTTGGTCTTTTCTTCGTAGGTGTTCCGAAGACCGAGTGTAAGGTCAGCCTTGTCCGTTGCGTGCCATGTCGTCTGACCATAGGCCGCAAGGCTCGTTGTATTCGGGTGTTCTGCGGCGCGCAGGAACACGCCGTTCAGTGAATCGCTCAGCGCCTGAGCCGACAAGGCGTTATATTGCACCGTCGAGGCGTAAAATCTTCCTGCGTCGGTTCCATAGGTCGTTCGGCTGGTCGTCTCGACCTCGTTCCGCAGGGCGTAGAGACCCGTTTGATAGTCGAATTTCTGACCAAGAAATTCGACGTTCTTTGGTGAGGTCACGCGAAGTTCTTGTGAATACTGCTTCGCATCGACCAGAGTGCCTCCGCGCGAAATACTGAGCGGCGTGGAATCGGAATCGTTGAGGGCGTCGAAGGCAAAGTCGCGATACGCGCTGATAGAAGTCACGGTATAGCCGCCGGTTCGCCAGTCCGTTTGGGTGGAAACGCCGTTCTGAGACGTCCCAATCCTCTTTTGACCGTCGAGGTTCGCGCTATCCCAGGAATTGAAGGTTTGCTGATAGCTGAACCGGGCAAGCCGGGATGTATAGGTGTTGCCGCGCGAGGCCCCGTTATCTGAGTAGGTTTGAGGATCCCGGACCGGAAAGTTGACGTTGACGGGCTCGTTGGACTGACCGTGATCGATGATTGTCCTGTTGGTGACGTTCGCATTTGGCGTATAGAGGAACTGGAGACGGCCGCCCCATCTGTCCGAGGCCCCGTCGAAGGCCTCACCGCCGGGCTGCTGATTCTCCAAAAAACCATCTTGATGGTTGAAGTAAACAGAGGCACGATAGGCGAGCTTGTCGTCGATCACAGGGCCGGTTGCCGACGCTTTCGTAACAAATAGGTCACGATTACCGTATGTAACTTCAACCTCCTTTTCGGGAGTGAAGCTCGGCGCTTTCGATGTAATAGCGAGCACGCCAAGCGTTGTGTTCTTTCCAAGCAGCGTGCCTTGCGGGCCCCGGAGTATTTCTATCTGCTCGACATCGGAAAAGTCGGCCCACGACATACCAACTGAACTGATAAACACGCCATCGACGATGACGCCGACGCTGCCCTCAAGCGCTTCGTTGGCGCTGTTCTTGCCAAGTCCGCGGATGGCTATACTGGTCTGGCGCGCGTTGGGCGCGTTGACGGTGAGGCTCGGAGCTTTCTGTGTGAAGTCCTTGACAGTCGCGTGATGCTCGCGGTTGAGCGTTTCACCGCTTAACGCTGTTGTCGGAATTGGAACGTCCTGCGAGTTTTCTTCACGTAGGCGCGCTGTAACGATGACGTCTTGAATTGTTGCTCCAGCAGTTGTTGCGCTGCCTGCATTCTGGGCGGAGTTGGCGCCAGGCACGCCCGAATCCGGCGCACCGTTCTGGGCTGTGGTTGGAGTTGTAGCTATCCGCGCGTTGTTGCGGTCTACCGGGGCTTTCACCACAGGCTGCTCCTGAGCCTGAACTCCGGATGCGGTGACCGCGATCCCAAAGACCAATGCTCCGCTGAAGAACGCGTTTGATCTAAAGTTAGGCGCATTTCGACCCCTCGCGGAGCTTGCGCTCCCCGATGATTTGCTACTCATTTTACGATCCCCACCCCAAGTGCCCGCGGAAATTGATGGTAGTCCAACTTCCGGATGGTTTAGTTGTTTGCTCTGCTCAATATCACTAGAGGCAAAGCGCCCGGTTGCCCCCTAATAGGGGACGCTACGTATCAGCTGCTTCTTCGCTGGCTCAGCCGGAACCAAATGCGATTGGAATATTGTCTATTAAACTAGTAGACAATGTCAATATTAACTTTTTCGAATATGCGCTGGCCACGAGGGGATGTGACAAATTGTGCCTTCGACTGGCTTTAGCTGCGTAGGGGAACTACGCTCGTGCGGGAGGCACTGCCGGGCTGAAGGATGTTAGTGGAGCGAGTTTGACATTTGAGTCCCGGTTGCAGCGAGCTCTCGCTCAAATGTCAAATCCAAAAGCTCCACTAAAAATCATCACGTTGCTAGTGGTCCTTGTGATTCCGACATTTGCTCACGAGGTGCCGCGAACGGATGCAAATGTCGGAATCGGACCACTAGAAGATCTCCAACAGTGCTGCCGAAAATGCCGTTCAGCCCTCGTCACCAAGCAATTCGCGACCACAGTGGAGTCGTCCTGCCGCGGTTCGCTTGGCCGCCGCGCGCTTCAGGATGTGATCAATAGCGGACAGCAGCGGGTCAGACTGAAGCCAGCGCGTGTCGGGTTGCACGCTCATGGCCGCAGCAAAATGAAAGTCGCCTGCGCCGCGAAACTACCGGCGGAACCGCCTTGCCCGCGTCGAGGGGCAATCGAGCCACCCTTTCGATCTGCCATCGACATGCCAAGCTCGCAGCGCTCCACGCCGCAGCCGGTCGCTAACAAGACGAAAATCGCTGCGATTACTCCGCAGCAACCGTCGATCCGAGGCATTGCTTCTCAGATGTCGAACATGAGGACTTGCGCCGCCGCTGGCACCCGGTTTGACATCTCTTCCAGTGTAACGTTTTCGAGGACCGCAGCGATAGCGTCACGCACTTCCAGCATGACCGACCGAATCACGCACGTCTGCTCGTCCCTGCAGTCCGTGCAAGGGCGATAATTCAGCTTGGAAACGCATGGCACCGGAGCCAGATTCGGACCACCGAGGACGCGCACAATGTCGGCCACGGTTATTTTACCGGGCCTGCGAGCAAGCTGATAGCCTCCACCCTTGCCTTTCTTGCTGGTGAGCATTCCGTTCACTTTTAGCTCCAGCAAAATCACATCGAGAAATTTTTTGGGGATGTTTTCTGCCTCGGCAATCTCAGCAATCAGCACAGGTCCCTTGTCTCCGCGACGAGCTATGTAGACCATGGCCTTGAGGCCGTATTTGCATTTGGCGGAAAGCATGATTTCCTCTCAGTCGTTGATCCGACTTGTGCTTTCAAACAGGGGGGTAGACAGCTCTCGTTCCGCCGAAGATGGAATGATAACGACCACGGTCTTGCCGCGAAGTCTCGGCCGTGCTGCAATTTTGAGACCAGCGGCCAAGGCGGCGCCCGATGAGATTCCGATCGGCAACCCCTCGAGTTTAGCGGCCTGACGCGCCGTTTCGTACGCAGTCTCGTTACTGATCGTGAGCACTTCATCAATCAAGCTCTGATCCAGGACGGCGGGTATGAAACCTGGTCCGATGCCCTGAAGCCCGTGGGAGCCCGAAGAGCCTCCGGAAAGCACAGAACTCGCCTCAGGCTCCACCGCAATGACCTGGAGACCCTGTTTACGCGGCCTCAATACCCGCGCGCAACCGGTCAATGTGCCCCCGGTTCCCACGCCGGCAACAACCACATCAACGGCGCCGTCAGTGTCGGCCCAAATTTCCTCGGCGGTAGTCATCGCGTGGATTGTCGGGTTAGCGGGGTTGGAGAATTGTTGCAATATCACGGCTTCCGGTAGTCTCGCCGCCAGAGCATCCGCTTGAGACAGCGCGCCGGTCATGCCAAGAGCTGCCGGAGTGAGTTGAATTTCAGCGCCGAGATGGCTGAGCATCTTCCTCCTTTCAACAGACATGCTCTCGGGCGCCACCACGATCAGCCGGTAACGTTTGACCGCCGCCACAAATGCCAATGCGATGCCAGTGTTACCGGAGGTCGGCTCGATCAAAACGCTTTCGCCAGGAACGATACGACCTTCCGCCTCGGCGGCTTCGATCATGGCGAGAGCGATCCGGTCTTTCACAGAAGCCAACGGGTTCATGAATTCAAGCTTGGCTAACAATGTCGCGTGGGCATTTGCGGCTTCAGCCATAGCGTTGATTTGAACCAACGGCGTATTACCGATGGCACCCGTTATGTCTTTATATATATGGCCACGACCCCAGCGTGTCTGGGCCGGGCGCTTTCTGGCACGCCGTTGCATGGACGCTTCCTTTCGATATCCGGCTAGAGATTTCAAGCCGCCTTTCGTTGCCCTTGGTAGGCAAAGTCGCCCAAGAGGCTCGTCGCTAAAGCCAAGGCGGTGCATTTGCCAACGCCGCTTCGCTCGCACATTCGCCCTCGCGCGTGCGAAATGCGCTCTGCTTTGCAGGAATGCAGGAATGCAGGAATGCAGGAGGATTAAAAAGATAGGCGCGAGCTTGACATTCTTGACTAGATTAGTGGTTTTATCATAAAATTCCAGTGGTGCGTTTGGGAGGGTGTGTCATGTTGGAAAGACGGCAACCGATTTCGACGCCGATGTACTCAAAACAAAACGCCGCCAAGTACCAGCGGCGGCTGACAGCCTCCGTTTCGCTTGACGAACTTGCTGAGACCGCAGACTCCCCTAACACGAAATCCGACTGATTAAGAGGCGCTGACTATTTCCAACTTTATCGTGGAGATGGGGTAATTGCTCGAAAGCCGTTTCGGTTCAGGGCATCGCGACGTCTTGTGCAGCGGACGTAGAGCTTTGCAGAATCAGTGGAACGGATCCATCGACAAGACGCGGGGCATCTCGTAGTTGCCTCTTGGGCGCTGTGCGATGCAGAGGTGGGTGAGCGACCAGGTTGACTATGTCCGGCCATAGCGCGGAGAGATGCCAGTTTTCTCTGCGACTGGCTCGGTGATACGGATGCTAAAATATAATAATATCACCATCAGGGTTGGATATAGACACCCATTTATCGCTATAAGGCGATTTGCTCAGCGAATATATTTCTGATAATTCCCAAAACATGGACGACTATTTCAATGGAAGTTTGCTATCCGAAACACAATAAGTTGACAAAATATATGTAAGTAGTGCTAATTGACGAGCACCCGAAAACGACGACTAAGGGCCTATTATTGATGAACCTGGAAGTCACCAGCAAGTTGACGCCCGATGCGGCGTTTTCGCTGCCTGCCCGGGAAGGTGAACCGGCTCCCATTTCGGCCGCGGTGTTAGGTCTTGATGCGCGCCGACAGCCCTATGCTCTCATCTTGTCGGGGATTGGCATCTATTCTGCAGCGCTCGTCGCTCTGCTTACGATCAATTTCGAGGCGCTGCCGATTACTCTCGAGGCTCCCGTCGAAGTCGTTTACGAAGACCCTGTTCCGGAAGAACCAGAGCAGCCACCAGCGCCGCCGGAGCCCGAGGTCGCTCCCGAGCCGCCGCCGCCAGAGCCGGCAGCGGAGCCCGAGCCAGTGAAGGAAGAGCCGCCACCGCCGCCGAAGCCCGTGGAGCCGCCTCCGCCGCCAAAGCAGCAACCGAAGCCCAAGCCGAGACCCGCAACGGCGCAAACTCCCGGCGCAGTTCCGAGCGACTACGCCAACAAGGTCTATCAGCGCATCAACCGCGTCGCCAGTAGTGGCTTCCCGAAGTCGGCGCTCTCGCGAGGGCAGTCGGTGCGCATCAGCTATGTGATCGTGATCGGTGCGGGTGGAGAACTCGTCTCGAAGTCGGTCGTGAACTCCGGCAATGCGGCGCTCGATCGGGCCGTTTCCGAGGCGCTCGCGCGGTCGGCTCCGTTCCCGGCGCCGCCAAGCCTCGGAGCGAAGAGTTACCGGATCGCCGGCGCGATCGTCTATCGCTCCCAATAGCAAACTGATAACCGACATAAGGACATACAATGGCCGATCCCGCTTCGAGCCTCGCTGCAGCAGGCGCCGCCCACATCCTGACCCCGCTGGAGTTGTTCCAGCAGGCCGATATCGTTGTGAAGGCCGTGATGGGGCTCCTGATCCTCGCCTCCGCATGGGGCTGGGGCATCATTGCAGCGAAGTCGATTCAACTGGCGATCCTGAATGCGCGCGCAAAGCGTCTGCTGAAGAGCCTCGCTCACGGTGTTCCTCTTACGGATCTTTCCGAAACCTTTCTCAAGGTGCAGCCAAACGATCCGCTTCGCGTCGTCTATCAGTCGATGATCGATGAGAACAAGCGCTCGGCAGAGCTGCGCCACAGCGCGGCCCAACAGGAGAGCCTTCTGGACCGCGTTTATCGCGTCGGGCAGCTCGCCAGCAGCAACACCCTCGATCGGCTGAAGGGCGGCCTGCAGAGCCTTGCCACCATCGGCGCGGTGTCTCCTTTCGTCGGCCTGTTCGGCACCGTCTGGGGCATCATGAACAGCTTCCAGGGTATCGCCGCCTCGAACAATACGAGCCTCGCCGTCGTCGCGCCTGGCATCGCGGAGGCGCTTTTCGCCACCGCGCTCGGCCTCGTCGCCGCCATCCCGGCGGTGGTCTTCTACAATCGCATCAACGGCAATATCGGGCAGTTCGGCAAGAGTCTGAAGACGTTCGTTGAAGTGTATGGCGTCGAACTATCCAGACAGCTTTCGAAAGGAGAGACTCATGGGCGCCTCGCTGCGTAATTCCGACGACGCGTCGGACGACGCCCCGATGAACGAGATCAACGTCACGCCGCTCGTCGACGTGATGCTTGTGCTCCTCATCGTGTTCATGGTCGCCGCGCCGATGATGACGGCGGGTGTGCCGGTCGATCTTCCCAAGACGCAGGCAAAACCGCTCAACGACCAGAAACCGCCGCTTGCCGTCAGTGTGAACGCTGCGGGACAATATTACATCGGCACGGAAGAGGTTCCGCTGGAACTACTTCTCTCGACGCTGCAAAATCATGCGGAAAACGAACTCGACCGGCGCATCCACGTGCGCGCCGACAAGGATCTTCCTTATCGCGCCGTGCTGGAGGTGATGGGGCAGATCAGTTCCGCCGGCTTCACGAAGGTTGCGCTCGTGACCGAAGCTCCGGGAGGCCCGGGTGTGCGAAGCGCTTCGGTGAATTCGGCACCGGGCGACAGCGGAACCGCGGCACCTGCCGTTTCGCCCGCAACCGCTCCGCCTGCGCCTGCGGCCACCGCGCCCGCGCAGTGAAAGCCTGACCGACGCGGCGTAGCGGCGGTCGTGGCGGCGCTTGCACCGACACCGTTCTGACCATGAGATCGATTGTGAGCCAGGTCTGTGTGAAAGTCGCTACGGTCCCGCGGTCAGCGCCCGCGCCAAACGGGGTCGCGTTTGTCGAGAAAGGCCTCGATCCCTTCGCGGGCGTCGTGGGCCTTGAGGTTGTCGGCCATCAGCTTGCTGGCATGGGCATAAGCCTCGGACAGCGGCAATTCCGTGAGCTGGGAAAAAGCGCGCTTGCCGACCGCCAGCGTGAGAGGAGACCTCGACGCGACTTTCCGCGCGAATGCTGCTGTAACCTCGGTCAGCGTGTCGCCCGCAACAACCTCGTTGACAAGACCGAAGCGCAGCGCCGTTTCGGCGTCGATCAGTTCGCCGGAAAGCAGCATTTGCATCATGTGCTTGTTTGCCAGATTGCGCGACAGGGCGACGGCAGGCGTGAGGCAGAACAGGCCGATGTTGACGCCCGGCGTCGCGAAACGGGCATCCTTCGCCGCAAAGGCGAGATCTGCGCTGGCGACGAGTTGGGCACCCGCGGCTGTGGCGATGCCGTGGACGCGGGCAATGACCGGCTTCGGCAAGTGGACGATTGCCTGCATGACCTCGGAGCAAAGTTTGAAGAGCCGCTCCACAAAGGCATCGTCGAAACCGGTAGCGCGCATTTCCTTGAGATCGTGACCGGCACAAAAGCCCGGACCGGCCCCCGCCAGGATGGCGACACGAGCGTTTTCGTCTTCCGCGATCTGGGCGAGGGTATCGCGCAAAGCTTCGAGCATGCCGAACGACAGGGCGTTGCGATTCTGCGGCCGGTTGAGTGTCAGCGTGACGACGCCTTCATTATCGGAACGCAGAATATAAGGAGATTCGGACATCGGTTCGATCCTCGGGATTTTGTGGCAACGCGTTCATCGCACATAACGTTGGTGTAGAGACAGTGTGCTGATAGTATTTCGGTACGCAGGCGCACCGCACTCATTCGAGCGGCTCGGGTTCGCGCATCCGCTTTACATGAACACCCCGAGACGACGGCAAGCCGAAGACGATGTGCAGCTGCTTTGGCCTGAAAGTAGCTCCTCCTGCCGGACATTTTATCTAGCACCCGAAAGCTTCTTTGGCATAATCTTAAGCGGATGTGCACGGCGGTCTGAAGAAGGTGCCGAGCTGATTTTGGAATCGGGGCATCGCCAGCCGCATCCCATGACCGACGTAAGGCATCGATGGCACCCCACATATGAATCCGATCTTCCGCTTCTGCGTTTTTCTGGCTCTGCTGGTCATGCCTTTGTCGCTGGCCCGCGCGTCGGATATGCCTTCAAATGTTCAGCGCCTGGTTTTCGTGGCGGGGCGCGATGCGTCTTCGGTGACGGCTGTCGATGTCGATCGAGATAGCGTCGTCGGCACAATTGCACTGGGCATCGTGCCGCTTCAGATGCGGGTGTCGGGAGCGCAGGCCAAACTCGTCGCGATCGATGGCAAGAGCTTCGGCGTCACCATCGCCGAAATTGCATCTGGTGCCGTCAGGGTTCTGCCGTTCGATTTTGCGCCGACACGCCTGCTGATAACCGCTGATGAGGGCACCGTCATTGCGGCGAATGACAAGGCAGGCGAAATTGCTCTCATCGATCTGTCTGTGATGGGAGAAAAAGCCCGCATCAAGGGGCCGTCCGATATCCGCGATCTTATGGTCGCGAAGGACGGAGCGAGCATCTTCATAGCCGCCGATTCTATTGACGGCGTCTCGGTCTACGACGCATTGACGGGCAAGTTGACGTCGATTATCGGCACCCGGCCCGCCAGAGCACTTTCGCGCTCACTGCTGGGGAAGAACGGGTTTGCATTATCTGCCGGTCCGGACCCGTTCCTGACGCGATTCAACCTGGAAACAGCCGGGTATCAGGAGACCCCCACGAGAGGCCGGACCATCTATCCCACGATCGCGCGGCTGCTGCTCCCCGACCCAGCATCGGGCACCATCGAAATTGTGCCGCTTGAGGCAACGGGAGAGGCGGTTCACCTTGAGGCCGAACCTGCCATCAGCAGAGCCTATAGCGGATATTTCGACACGGTCGCCTTTGTGCCGGGCACGAAGACGATCTTCGTGTACGACATGGAAAAACTGGTGCCTTCGGGGCGGATCGCCATTTCTGGAACGGCGGGGCCGGGCGTCGTGACACCGGAGACGACGAAACTTTATCTTCCCGTCGAGAGCGCCCGTGAGTTGATCGCGATCGATGCCGCATCGCGCGCCGTGGGGGCGAGGATAAAGCTCGACTTCGCGCCGACGCTTGCCGAGATGGCTGGCGCGTATGGCGTCTGCCATTGACGCCTCGGCGCGCCTTCGAATCAAATGACTCGGGCGCGCGCGACTACCGGCGCGCTACGGTCACGCTCAGACCGTAGTCGTCGAGAATGGAAGCAGCACGATCCGCCTTGGGCTCTATTCGGGAATGAACGGTGTAGGTCTTTCCAAGCGCGGTGTATTTCGACACGCCGAACTCATGATAGGGCAGGATTTCGAGCGTCGCGAGCCCGACTTCCTTCATGAAAGCCCCCAACGCATGAAGGTTCTCGTCCGTGTCGTTGTAGTCCGAAATGAGCGGCAGACGCACGAAAACCGGAAAGCCTCGCTCACCGAGCCGCCGCGCATTTTCGAGGATGCGGGCGTTGCCTATGCCTGTCGCCTCGCGATGGCGCGAATCGTCCATATGCTTGAGATCGAGCAAGATGAGATCGATCGCGGGGAGAAGCCGCTCGAAGTTTTCCCAAGGTAAAAAGCCGGTGGTATCGACGCAGGTGTGAAAGCCGAGGTCGTCATGCAGGGCGGAGAGGAGCGCGCCAGCAAATGCAGGCTGCGCCAACACCTCGCCACCGCTCAGCGTAACGCCGCCGCCGCTTTGCATGAAGATCCGCCAATGCTGGCGCACCTCGGTCGAAACTTCTTCCACCGTCATGCGGCGGCCTGACAGTTGCCGCGCATCCTGCGGGCAGACGGAAACGCAGAGCCCGCACAGTTTGCAAGCTGCTTCGTCGCGGCGCAATTCGTCGCCCGCGATGGCAAGCGCGTCGTTCGGGCATTCCTCGACGCAGATGCCGCACTGGGTGCAGAGCTTGCCGAAATGGAGAAGTTCGGGTTGATGCCTCTGCGACTCGGGATTGCTGCACCATCGGCATGTCAGCGGGCAGCCCTTGAGGAAGACCGTCGAGCGAACGCCGGGGCCGTCATGCACACTGAAATGCTGGATATCGAAAACGATGCCGCTCGGATTGTCCGTCGGTTTCATGTGAGATTATTCCTGGTCCCGACATGCGGGTGCGGGGCGAGCCGACATGCGGCTCGCCCGATGTTTCGTCAGCAGTCGAAGGTCAGTTCCGTGCGTTCGATGATCTCGTCCTGCACGCCCTTGTGCAGGCGCGTGAAGTAAGCGCTGAAGCCCGCCACGCGCACCGTCAGCCCCTTGTAAGCGTCCGGGTTGGCCTGCGCTTTCCGCAGCGTATCCGACGTCACCACGTTGAACTGAATGTGCGAGCCGCCCGCGTCCATGTAGGTCTTGATGAGCGAGAGCAGCTTCCGCGCGCCGCCGATGCCCGCAAGCGCGGTCGGGTGGAACTTCATGTTGAAGTGGTTGGAGCCATACTTCACCGCGTCCACTGCCTGAGCCGCAGACTGGATCAGCGCGAGCGGCCCCTTCTTGTCGGTGCCGGGCGTCGCGGAAACGCTGCCGTCCGTAAGGGGGCGGCCCTTCTGCCGCCCGCTTGGCAGTGCGCCGGTCTTGAGGCCGTAGTAGTTGTGGATCGAAAGCGAGTAGGCCTCGATGTTCGCGATGTGGTCGCCGAAGTAACTGTAGCCCGCAGCGTGGAACGTCTTGAAGGCGTCGTCATAGACGCGGCGGACGAGCGCATCGATTGCGGGATCGCCGTTGCCGTGCTTCGGCGCGTTGAGGCACAGCGTGCGGATGCGGTCGTGCCCCTCGAAGTTGGCATCGACGGCATCGAGCAGTTCGCCGAGCGTCAGCCGCCCTGTATCGAACACGAGATGCTTGATCGCGGCGAGCGAGTTCGCAGCGTCCACGCCCGCGTTGCTGATGACGAAGTAGAGATAGTAATCCACGCCGCCGTCGAAGACGTGCTTGCCGCGTTCGAGGCAGCCGCCGTAAAGCGCCGAGCGGAACGCGGGCGCGATCGTCTCGCCGAGCGCCTTGGTCGACACGGAGCCGAAAGCACGCTGCACCTTGAAGAGGTGCTCCACCTGCCGGAGCCACGCACCGTAAAAATCCTCGAAGCTCTTGAACGAGCGCGCATCGCCAGTGCGAGCGCCGACGAAGAAGCCGGTGCCGGGATCGATGCCGTCATGCAGCGCCAGTTCGATGCACTTGGCGAGGTTGAACGTGCCGCCTTCATGAATGAACGCCGTCCGCCCTTCGACGCCCGTGCCGACGCAGCTCATGTTGATGCTGGCGCGCGCGTCCTCGATTGTGATGCCGTTCTTCGCGTGCCGCGCCAGCGTCCGCTCAATGATGAGGCGGGTGTTCATCCATTGCGGCTGGCCGAGACCCGTGCGCTCCAGTTCGATGGCCTTCAGCAGGAAGTCTTCCTGCAGGCCGTCGTGGTAGAGAATGGTGATCGTCGGCTGGATGTTTTGCAGCTCGATCTGCGTATCGAGAAGGACGGAGTCGAGCTCGGTCGTGGCGTCCTGTCCGGCCGCGTTCAAGCCGCCGAGGTTGATCGTGTGCCCGGTGTGGCCGGAGTTGGTGCGCGCCGAGATGAGGCCCTGATAGTAGCCATATTCGAGGATCTTCACGAAAAGGCACTTGAACCACGCCTGCGCGTCCTCCCGCGTGAAGCCGTTCTGCGCCTTGTCGGCCTGGAACCACGGGTCGAGATACTGGCCGATGCGTCCGGGCGACGAGCCGCAACCGCTCTGCTCGATCTGGTTGCCGAGGTGCAGGAACCACCAGAACTGGATCGCCTCGCGGAAATTGCGCGGGGGGTTCTCCGGCACGTGACGGCAGACTTCCGCGATTTCCAGAAGCTCCGCGCGGCGCACGGCGTCGCCCGTCTCGGCGGCGAGCTTTTCGGCGAGATCGGCGTAGCGGTGCGCGAGATGGATCAGCGCGTTGAGTGAAATCAGCACCGCGCGATAGAAGTCGATCTTCGAGGCGTTTTCCTGAGTGAGAGGAAGCGCCTTCAGCCGCCCTTCCGTTTCGCGGATGATGTCGCCGAGCCCACGCCGGATGAACGTGGCATAGTCGAGCGTGCCCGAGCCGATGGTGTAGGGCGCCGTCTCCGTGATGAGGCCGGCGGCGACGCTATCGCGTGGATCAAAGCCGTGAAGCTCGCGCGAAAGCTCGCGGGCTCTCGCTTCGGCGGAGCGGGTCTGGAAATACTTCGCGGTTTCGATCAGGGTCGCGCGTTCCTCATCGCTCAACTCGACCTCGCCGAGATGGCTGACCATCGGCTGATCGGCTTCGCGAAGGATCCATTCCGCGCCCCATTCGGGATAGGGATACACGCCAGCGGGCTTGCTGGTCACGGTGCCGACGAGCGGGTTGTCGTCGATGTAAAGCGTCTTCTTTTGCAGCACGCGCTCGAAGACGCGGGCGCGAAGAACGATGACTGGCTCCTGCGCGTATTCCCGATACACGTCGAGGAGATGGGTGAGCCGCTCGGTGTCGATCTTCTGCGGCGCGTCGAGCAGGAATTCCTTCGCGCGCGATGCGGCTTCGGAACAGCGCGCGGACTGCGCGGCGTTCGTCAGCTTTCCTTTCTCACGGAATGGGCTGAGGCCGGGAATTGAAGGCGCGAGCAGAGCCTCCGCTGGCAATGCATTCGGTACGGACATGAGGGCGGTCTCCTTCTGGGTAGCAAATTTGATTTTTGAGGTGCGGAGGCGCGTCAGGCTGCTTCCTGACCGGCCTCGAAGACGTTCATTTCCGCGAGCACTTCGCTTTGCAGGGCGACGAATTCGCGGCTCGCACGACTGCGCGGATAATCGAGATCCACGGTCACGCGACGCGATATGCGGCCGGGCTTGGCGCTCATCACGGCAATCTCGTTGCTGAGGAAGATCGCCTCGCCGACGTCGTGCGTCACGAGTATCATGGTGGTCTTCTCGTAGCGCCAGATGCGCAGCAGTTCGTCCTGAAGGCGAAGACGGGTGAGCGCGTCGAGAGCGCCGAGCGGCTCGTCGAGGAGGAGCACTTCCGGCTTGTTGACGAGCGCGCGGGCAATCGCGCCGCGTTGTGCCATCCCTCCCGACAACTGGTAGGGATAGGCGTTCTCGAAGCCATTCAGCCCCACGAGCGAGATATGCTCGCGGACGAGCCTCGCCTTCTCCTTCGACGATCCGGGCGCGTTTTCGAGGCTCAAAGCGACGTTCTGCTCAAGCGTCAGCCAGGGCAGCAGCCGGTGATCCTGAAAGACAATGCCCCGCGCGAGGCTTGGCGCCGAGATCTTGTTTCCGTTGAGAAGAATGCTGCCTTCGTAGTCCTGATCCAGACCGGCGATAAGGCGAAGCAGCGTCGACTTTCCGCAGCCGGAAGGGCCAACGATACTGAGGAACTGGCCGGATTCGACACTCAGTTCGATATTGGAGAGGACCGACAGTCGCCCTCCGTCGTGGCCCTGGTAGCTTTTGCTAACCGACCTGACGTGCAGTTTTGACATCTCAGTTTCCCGATTTGAGTGCGATCAGCCTTCGAAGCCCTGCTTCCAGCGCAATAGCCTCCGCTGCGCCAGATACATGATCCGGTCGATGGTGAAGCCGACGAGGCCGATGATGATCATGCAGACGACGAGCTGGTCGGTGAGCAACAGCCCTTGTGCGCGGAAAATCAGAAAGCCCAGCCCTTCGAGGCCGCTCAGCCCTTCCGCGATCACGACCATCGCCCAGGCGAGACCGGCCGCGTAGCGCAGTGAAACCATGATCGAGGGGAACGCCGAAGGCAGGACGACTTTTCGCACCATCTGCCAGCGGTTGAGCGTCAGCACGTTCGCCAGCTCGATATGGCTTTTCTCGACGTTCCTGATGCCCTGAAGGGTGTTGAGAAACACGGGAAAGAAGACGGCCTTTGCGATGACGAGCACCTTTGCGGGCGCACCGATTCCGAGCCACAAAACGATGAGAGGCAACCACGCGATGCCGGGGATATGGCGCAAAGTGTCGAATGTCGGCCCGAAAAACTGCTCGACCCGTTTCGAAAGTCCGGCGGCGACCCCGAGCACGATTGCCGCGGTCGCGCCATAGACGAGCGCCTGCCCGACGATAGACACGCTCGAAATGAAGTCGTTGGCCAGTTGTTGCTTTGTCAGCATCACCCAGAAGGCTTCGGCCACCTTGACCGGCGCGGGCAGGAAGACGGCCTCGACCCATTGGTAGGTGGAAGCCGCCTGCCAGAGCGTGACGATGATGAGGGGCAGAAGAAGCCCGACGACATTGATTTTGCTGAAAAACCTCGCCACCCTTCGCGATGGCGGCCGGATTTCTGCCAAGTCGAGATAACTGCTTGTGGTGCTCATTTCCATCCGTCCCATGCGCGCTTCGCTCGGGAGGCGCGCCAGATTTAACTAATTGTAGATGGAGTATTCACCGCCGACGAAGAACCGCCCGTCGATGAAGGAGTCGACCTGCTCATCCGTCAGCCTGCGCTCGTTCAGGATGTCGTCGCCGTTGTCGACGTACCATTGCTGAAATGTCTTGATGGACTGACGGGCGCGGTCGGCGCGTGGCTCACCGGCCATGAACTCCCACTCGCCGACATGGGTGATCTGGAAGCGAGCAACCTCGACAGGTACGCGCGTTCCCCGCGCGACGATTTCGGTGGCTTCCTCGACATGGTCGAGCGCCCATTCGCGGCTGCGTTCGCGGGCGATCAGAAACGCTTTCACTACCTCGGGATATTTGTTCACGAAATCGCGGCGCGCGAAGTAAGTGACGCGGCCGGCGTGATTCACGTAAACGCCGTCGTCGGGTGAGTGCCCGACCACCTTGAGGCGGCCGGACAGCCAGGCTCCCGTGAAAGCGCCGGCGGCGAGATGAGCTGTCGTCGCGTCGGTCGCACCGGACAGCACCGCCGAAATGGCGACCGCCGAATTGTCGATCGACTCGTAACGGATCCGCCCTTTTGTCTGCCGCGAATCGAATGGAAGCCCTGCGTTGGTCGTTATCTCGAACGGCGACGACCAGTAGCAACTGATGCGGCTCGAACCGAACTTCTTCCCGTCCAGATCCTGCACAGACTTGACGCTATCATTGTCAGCGCGCGCCAGGATCGGGGCGCGATAGCGGTTCGACGGCTCGGATGCCCAGATGATCACGCCGTCGAGGCCGTTGGCGCGATGAACGGTTGCCGGATAGATCATGCGCTGCGCAATGGCGATGGCGCCGCCACCGACTGCGGCGGCTTCTGCGCCAAGGAGGTCGGCCGCTCCACCCGCGATAAGCGTAACTTTCGACGTTCCGATCTTGCTGAATTCTTCTTTGAAGAACCCCTTCTCCTGCGCGACGATTGTCCAGGGAGTAAGTTGCAGATTGATCGAGGGCAGCGCGTCGGCGCAGGCATGCCCCGCCATGCCAACTCCAACCATCACGGAGACAAATGCGGCGCGGCCTGCAACGCGCGCCCACCCGATTAGCTTGCTTCTCACGGTATCCTCATTGCGATTAATATCGATATGTTTGCTCGACTATAACATTTATGTCAACGCAATATATTGCTCAGCAAATAGCCATAGGACACCAAGAATGCAAACCTGAGAACCGCATTTTGGCGACTAATCGAAAAAATAGTTTTTTCTGTAATGAGGCCAATCGTATGGTGAATTAGAAATTTACCTGATTATTACGTCTAGCGATTTAATCAAAAAATGTCTGGACCCCGCAGCGTGCCTCCCTATAAGACTTCCGGCTGTGGTTCACCCTGGCGAACCGCGGGGCGCCTGCCGCAACGCATCGCCAACATTCAGTCAATGAGACAGATGGTTCAGTCCGAAGTTTACCCGGTGCCGCCGGAATTCGCTGCCCGCGCGCATGTCGACGCGGCTGCCTATGAACGCCTCTACCGCTGGTCCATCGAAGACCCGGACGGGTTCTGGAAGAAGGAGGCCGCGTTCCTCGACTGGATCAAGCCGTTCACAGAGGTGTCGGACACCAGTTTCGATGTGAACAACTTCCGCGTCCGCTGGTTCGCCGACGGCACGCTCAACGGCTCGGTCAACTGCATCGACCGCCATCTTGCCGCGAAGGCCGACAAACCCGCCGTCTTCTGGGAAGGCGATACGCCGGGAGAAAGCCGCGTCGTCACGTGGGGCGAACTCGCGGACAAGGTGAACCGCCTTGCGAACGTCCTCAAAAGCCTCGGCGTGGGCAAGGGCGATGTGGTCGCGATCTATCTGCCCGTGATCCCTGAGGTGATGGTGGCGATGATGGCCACGATCCGCATCGGCGCAGTCCATACAGTAGTGTTCTCCGGCTTCTCGGCGGAATCGCTCGAAAATCGGATCGCGGATTCGAAAGCGAAGGTTCTCATAACCGCCGACGAAGGTTTTCGCGGCGGGCGCATCTCACCGCTGAAGCGCAACGCCGACGACGCGGTGCGAAACCAGCCGAGCATCGAACACGTGATCGTCGTGCGCCGCTCGGGCGCCGAGGTTCCGTTCACACCGGGCCGAGACCTTTGGTACGACGAGGCGACGGAGGCTGCAGACCCGTGGTGCGAGCCGGTCGAAGTGGGCGCGGAAGACCCGCTCTTCATTCTTTATACATCCGGTTCGACCGGCAAGCCGAAGGGGCTCGTTCACACGACCGCCGGTTATCTCGTGCATGCGGGGACGTCGTGGCGCATCATCTTCGACTGGCATGAGGGCGATGTGTTCTGGTCGACCGCCGATGTCGGCTGGGTCACGGCGCACAGCTACAAACTCTACGGGCCGCTGCTCAACGGCGCGACGACTGTCATGTTCGAAGGCGTGCCGAGCTGGCCCGATGCGTCGCGCTGGTGGTCGATCATCGAAAAGCACCGCGTCAATATCTTCTACACCGCCCCAACGGCATTGCGTTCCCTCATGCGCGAAGGCGAGGCACCAGTCAGGAAGCACGATCTGTCGAGCCTGCGCGTGCTGGGCTCGGTGGGCGAGCCGATCAATCCAGAGGCGTGGCGCTGGTTTCATTCCGTGATCGGCGGCGGGCGCTGCCCCATCGTCGATAATTACTGGCAGACCGAAACGGGCGCGGTGACGCTCGTGCCGATCCCCGGCGCGATCCCGAACAAGCCGGGCATGGCGGCGAAGCCCTATTTCGGCATTCGCCCTGAGGTGGTCAGCCCCGAAGGCGTGACGCTTGAAGGCCCGGCTGAAGGAAACATGTGCTTCCGCGGTTCGTGGCCCGGACAGGCGCGCACCATACTGCACGATCACGAGCGCTTCCTGAAAACCTATTTC
This sequence comes from Rhodomicrobium vannielii ATCC 17100, assembly GCF_000166055.1. NCBI lineage: Bacteria > Pseudomonadati > Pseudomonadota > Alphaproteobacteria > Hyphomicrobiales > Hyphomicrobiaceae > Rhodomicrobium > Rhodomicrobium vannielii. Next base: position 3,910,822 of record NC_014664.1, on the reverse strand, counting down.
GCGCCGTTTCCGGGGCGCTTCTTCTCAGGCGACGGCGTCACCCGCGACGAGGACGGCTACTACCGCATCGCCGGACGCGTGGACGATGTCATCAACGTGTCGGGCCATCGGCTCGGAACTGTGGAACTCGAAAGCGCCATCGCCTCCCACCCCGCCGTCGCGGAAGCTGCGGTCGTTGGATATAATCACGACGTGAAGGGGCAAGGGGTTTTCGCCTATGTCACGCTCAAGGCCGACATGCCGGAAACGGAGGAATTACGCGCCGAGATCAGGCAATGGGTGCGCGCGCGTATCAGTCCTATCGCCTCGCCCGACATCGTCCAGTGGGCACCGGCGCTGCCGAAAAACCGCGCGGGCAAGATCCTCCGCCGCATCCTCCTGAAGATCGCCAACAACGATTTTTCGGATTTCGGCGACACCTCCACGCTCGCCGACGCGTCTGTCGTCGAAGACATCATTGCCCGCCGCAAGGCCGAACTCGCAAAACTTACCAGGGAAAACGCATGAACGCCGACGATCTCCGCGCCCTTCAGGCTCCGCTGAAGGATCGCTACAAAGCCGAGCCCGAAGCCGCAATCATCACGCTGAAGGCGCGCGGCGACCTTGACGCCGAGAGCGTCGTATGTCGCGTCGACACAGGCAAGGCGCTCGTCGAGGCGGGGCTGCATCCTGCCACCGGCGGCACGGGTGCTTTCGCCTGCTCGGGCAACATGCTGCTCGACGCGCTGGTGGCTTGCGCGGGCGTGACGCTGAAGGCGGTCGCGACGGCAATCGGCTTCGATCTCAGGGGCGGCGTTGTTTCGGCGGAAGGCGACCTCGATTTTCGCGGGACGCTCGGCGTGGCAAAGGACGCGCCCGTGGGCTTTCGCGCCATCCGCCTCACCTTCGATCTCGAAACATCCGAGCCGCAGGAGCGCATCGACCAACTCGTGAAGCTCACCGAGCGCTACTGCGTCGTCTACCAGACGCTCGCGCGGCCCGCCGACCTCGGCCTCACCGTCAGGACGACGGCGGCGTAAACGCCGCCGCCTCGGCCTAAATCTCGCGCGCTTGTGCGAGCGCCTCTGAAAGATCGTCGTAAAGGTCGTCCACCGCTTCGAGGCCGACCGAAAGGCGCAAGAGATCGGCGGGTACGGGGGAGCGCGGCCCTTCGATGCTGGCACGGTGCTCTATCAGGCTTTCGACCCCGCCGAGCGAGGTCGCCCGCTTCCAGATCGAGACATGCGCGGCCGTCGCGATGGCGGCCCGTTCGCCTCCGTGGACGCGGATCGACAGCATGCCGCCAAATCCGCCCTGCATCTGCCGCTGCGCGAGTTCGTGGCCCTTGAAGCCGGGCAGACCGGGGTAAAGAACCTCGGCGACGCCCGGATGAGCGGAAAAGCGCTCTGCCAGGGTCTGCGCGGAAGCGCTTTGCCAGCGCACGCGCGGGAATAGCGTACGCATGCCGCGCTGAAGGAGCCATGCCTCAAGCGTACCGGGCACGCCGCCGTTCTGGCTTTGCACGGTCTTGATGGTAGCCCAGAAATCGTCCTGCCGCGCCGTGGTCACGGTGCCGATAACCGCATCCGAATGGCCGTTCAGATATTTCGTGGCGGAGTGCATCACGATGTCCGCGCCGAGCGAAAGCGGCCGCGTGAGAACCGGGGTCGCGACCGTGGAATCGACCGCGAGGCGAGCGCCGGCAGCATGCGCGATCTCGGCGGTCGCCGCTATGTCGTACACGGTCCAGAGCGGGTTCGCGGGCGTTTCGAGCCATACGAGTTTCGTGCGGCCCGGAACGATGGCGGCTTTCAGCGCGTCGATGTCGCCCGCATCGGCGAAGTCAACGAGGAGGCCCCAGCGCGACGCGAATCCCTCAAGCCATGCCCGAAGCGCCCAGTACATCACGCGCGGCGCGACAACATGATCGCCGGGTGCAAGCGCCAGAAACACAGCGTTTGCCGCCGCCATACCCGAGCCGAACAGCGCAGTTTCCGCGCCGCCCTCAAGTGCGGTCAGCGTCTCGGCGGCCGTGTCGAAGGTGGCATTCTGCGCGCGGGAATAGACGCGCCCGCGCCGATAAAGATTATCGGGATCGCGGATATAGGTCGTCGAAGGATAGAGCGGTGGAATGAGCGCTCCCGTGGCTTCGTCTTCCCGGCCAAGCGCGCTGGCCGCGACGGTTTCGGGACGTTTCTTGATCATGACGGGTGGAGTCCAGTTGATGTATCTCCTGAGTGCCCGCCGTTCTGATGAGGCGGCATGACGTTTCAGGTTGCCGTTGGATATCTTATCCCCCCATCTGGCTAAAGCGAAGCGTAAGCCAAGTTGAATGCTGGAAGCAAGATCGTTTCGGGGTGGGGCGGGCGATAGCCAAGCGAGGAGTGTGGCCGGAAGCCATGGCGGCGCCAGCGCTCGATCAGCGGCTCCTCATCGCTCCCTCCGTCATGTCGCGGCGTCGGTAACTTCGGGGCCACATTTCGTCCATCTTCCGGCCGGGAAAGCATCACCGTAATCGTGTTAACCTGAAGGTTCAGGTTATGCTGGCGGAGGTGCGACGTGCGGGAATTCCGGAAATCGAGGCTGGCTTATCCCAATGCGTTCCTCAGGTCGGCGATTTGCGCGTTCTTCTGCCTCGCACTGGCGGTGTCGGGTCATGCTCAGGATGAAGACGCGGATGGGGGCAACCCTTCGGCAAGCCGAGCCTTTGAATCTCACGTCGTGATCCGTGCAGATTTTGAGCGATGTGGGTGCAAAACCCATTGTTTTTCAGTGTGGGTGCAAAACACCGAAGTTCGCCCTCCGTTCCCCCTTGTATCCCCGTGGTATCGATGTTAAACCCCGTGAAATGCCAAAAACTTGACAATTTACCCATTGGGGCGCAGCCAGTAGTGGCATTGTAGATTCCCCTTTTCCATCATATGTTTATCCAGAAAAAAGCCTGCCATTTGCAGGCAGTTTGCAGGCAGACGGCCTCTCGTGCTTCATTTTGATCGCTTCGGGTCTTTTTTGCTAACTGGTAGCTTTTCTGGTTTTTCATTGTCGATAACGATCAGGCTAGTCCCTGCAATCAAGTTCGGCGGAAGGATCGGGCGCGGCTTCTTGTGCCTCTGCGCGATCTCGTGAAGCTGCCCCATGATGGCGTCGACGCCTGTCTTGCATGTTTCCAGATAGGCCGGAGCATGGCTCTCGTACCACTCTTCGGTCGTGCGATGCGGGTCGACATGACCGAGCCATTGCGCGCTGTTCACGCGGCGAACCAACAGCGATCCATCAGCGCGACAACGCGATGCCAGCCTTCTCACGATCGAATACGCCCGAAAGCGTTGCTAAAGCTCGTTCTGGCGTTACGATTCTGCGGCCGGTTGAGTGTCAGCGTGACGACACCTTCATTATCGGAACGCAGGACAAACGGAGCTGCGGACATCGGTTCGGATCCTCAGGTTTTTGTGGCAACGCGTTCATCGCGTATAATGTTGGCGCGCTCTCGGCTGTTGCATAAAAACTAAAAGCCGACATGTCGCTCTTGCCTAGGGTCGCTCTACGCGCTGTGGCTGACCACCGTGCTATAGATGCGTTCGAGCAGTGTGAGCGCCCCGCGATAGCCGACATAGCTGCGCGACAGCACCACCTCGTAGGACGTCGGGAAGCCGACCTCGACGATCGATCCCTTCATCTCCTTCACAAGGTCGCGCTCCCACGTCGTGCCGAAAATGATGGGCGGCTTCTGCCCGAAGTCGGCACCCCGGATCGCCTCGTGAATCCGATAGCTGTCTTCCAGAAACTCGACCTCAACCGAAACATCGTGATCGATGCGGCGGAACTCGTCGCGGATCGCGTCGCGATATTCGAGCGGCGGGTCTTCGGTCACGATCTGCTTCGCCGGGATCAGACCAAGCTGCGTCACGAGAAACTTCGTCAGCGCAAGATTATAGGCGCTGTCGCCCGCAACCGCGAATTTCGCGGGAAGGCCCCACCAGTATTCGGAATAGAAATCAGTGAAGCCGTCGATGTAGGTGTAATAGCGTTGCTCCTCGGTTTCGATGAAGCTTTCGACGTGCTTTTCCGGCAGCTTGGCGAAGGCCGCGACTTCGCGCAGAAAGGCCGCGCTCTGCCGCGCCCCGATGGGCAGCACCGGGATGTGCAGGAGTGGCTGATCGTACTTCTCTTTGAGCAGCTTCGCGGTCGAAAGGTTGAGCCAGGGCGAAAGCACGAGGTTGAAGCCAGCCTTCGGGATGTCGCGCCACTCCGAAACGCCGGCGCTGTCCGGCCCGAACAGCACATTCACCTTGAGGCCTATGCCTTCGAGGAGCCGCTTGATCTCCTCAAGATCGCCGCGCCAGAAGGTGTTGTGATACGGGAGCAGCGACCAAAGGTTTACGGTCTTCGCGTCGCGCGTGCCGTCCCATGGCTCCAGATATTGCTCGATGATGGCCTGCGAGACGGCTTCATGGCCGGTGAAGTTGTTGCCGCGGAAGCCGCCCGTTTCCGCGTAGACGATCGGCACGCCGCGCTTCTGGAAATCGCGCACGACGGAGCCGACATCGTCGCCGACGAGGTCGGGGATGCACCCCGTCAGCACCACGAACAGATCCGCGTCGATGACCTTCAGCGAGGATTCGATCAGTTCGCGCAGACGCTCGGCGCCGCCGAAGATCACTTCGCGCTGCGATGCGTTCGTGCTCGGTACGACAGGGCCGCCGCCATAACCGGCGCTTTGATAGCCGTTGTAGAAAGCAATGTTCATGTACTGCTTGTCGGCGCAGCCCGGACCGCAATGGGTGATGGGCACGACGCGCGGGATCGCCGCGGCGCTTTGCATCGCGCCGATGGCGCATGCATAGCGCACGAGTTCGATATGGGTCGCCTCCGCCTCTTCCGCCTTTGTGTCGGAAGCGGCGCGCGGTTTCAACGCTAGAAGAGCCATGAATTCTCCTGATTATTCGGCTTGGGCACGGGCGAGCGCGAACGGGTCTTTCTCGGCAAGCCACGACTTCTTGTAGGGAAGCTTCACGCGGCCTGCGATGTCTTGGTGGAATTTGCGATGTTGCAGCACAGCGAGGATCGCCTCGCCGAGATTGATCATGCCCTGATAGCCGAAGGCATGCAGTTCGTCCCCGAGCGGGATAGCCGGGATGCCGAGCCGCGCGGCGAGCGGCGCGAGACCGTTGTGGCGGATGATGATGAAGTCTGGCTTCACGCGCTGGAGCAGGTTGTAGAACTGATATTGCTGGCGGTTGCCTACGGTAAAGTTCTCGACTTCGCCATAGTTCTCGATGAGATGAGTGAGCGTGTCCTGCTTCGGGTCTTCGCTGTCGTAAACCGGGTCGTGATGAAACACGAGCGAGCCGTCCACACCCACGCCCAGTTCGCGGAGAACGCCAATCAGGCTGTGTGAGTACGCAGAGCCGGTGGCGACATAGCCTTTCAGCCCGGCGAGCTTCTTCTTGAGTTCCTCCACCTTCGGCCGAACGCGCGCGTGCTCTCTCTCGATGAAGGCTTCGACCTTGTCCTCGCGTCCCGTCACGCGGGCGACTTCGCGAATCCAGGCATCGGTTCCCGCGAAGCCGTAGGGCTGGGGCGCGCGGATCTGCGGCACGCCATGTTCCTGTTCGAGCCCCTGCGCGAGATAGGTGCCGAGCGTGTAGCAGAACGTGACCGTCGCCGCCGCCTCGGACATTTGCGCGAGTTCTTCCACGGTCGCCATGTCGACCACGTAGTTCACACGCAACCCCAGTTCCTTCAGCATCGGCGTGAATACGTCCGAGCCCCAAAGGTTTATGACATTGACGAGGTCTTCCTGCTTTCTCGTCGGGTTCTTGCGCACGATCTGGCGCAGGATGCCATGCTGCGTCGCGTCGAAGCCGGTGCTCCAGTGCTTGGAGGCAAAGCCTTCGCAGTGCAGCGGGATGACGGGAATGCCGAGATCAGCTTCGGCGTGTTTCGCCACACTTTCCACGTCGTCGCCGATAATGCCGCTCGCGCAGGACGTGGCGATGAAGATCGCTTTCGGCGCGTGCCGCTCGAACGCAGCGCGGATGGCCGCGTCGAGCTTGTCAGCGCCGCCATAGACCATGTCGCGCTCGCGCAGATTGGTCGAGATGAAGCGGATGTTCTGGACGGGGTGCCCGCGCATGGCGAGGCCGTTGCGATAGATGGAGTTGTAAATCACCTGGCCCGCGCCGCAGCCGATTGGCGAATGCTGGATCAGCACCGCGTCGCGAATGTTGCCGGCCTGACATTCCACCATCTGCTCGGAGCAGACGGACCCTTGCGTGAACGGTCCGGTCAGTTCGCAGACACGGCGCGCCTTGGCTCCGCCCCGTCCGCTCGTGCCGCAGCCGCCGCATTCGCCGCGCGCGTACGCGGATTCATCGGCAAGGGCGCTCGCCTTTCCGTCCCAGCCGATGATCGTGCCGAGACGTTGCTCGCGCGTCTCGACAGTGGACGTTTTCAGGTTGATGCTCATATGTGCTCCAGGGTTCCATTGAAGTGCCGAACGAGATCGTCAGGCGGCGGCGCGTTCCTGTTCGACGAGCCGGTCGGCCCATTTCGCCGACCATTCGCGCAGTTCGAGCGGCCCGAGCGGCGTCGGCACCTTTGATTCCGTATGCTCGGCTATGCGGCGCGCGAGGGTACGATAGATCTCGGCTTGTTCGGACTGCGGCGCCGCTTCGATGGTGGTCCGGCCCGAAAGCTCGGCTTGCGTAACGGTCAGCGAGCGCGGCACATACTGGACGATGGGTGTCTTCGTGTGTGCCGCAAAGTCGTCGATGATCTCGCGCTGGAAGTCGGTGTTGATCGAGTTGGCGATGATGCCGCCGAGCAGCGCGCCGCCTGCGGTCGAGAACTTCTCGATGCCCTTGAACAGGTTGTTCGCCGCGTAGATCGCCATGAAGTCGGACGACGACACCGTGAACACATGCTCGGCGATCCCCTCGCGCACCGGCACCGCGAAGCCGCCACACACCACGTCGCCGAGGACGTCGTAGATGACGTAGTCGAGGTCGAGTTCCTCGAACACGCGCTGCTGCTTCAGAAGCTCGACGGCGGTGATGATGCCGCGCCCCGCGCAGCCGACGCCCGGCTGCGGGCCGCCCGCTTCCACGCAATAGATGCCGCCGAAGCCCTGAAAGATCGCCTCATAGGCGTCGACGCGGCGGCGCTCCGCCAGAAGGTCGAGCACGGAGGGAATGTATTCGCCGCCGCGCAGCGTGTTGGTCGAGTCGGCCTTCGGGTCCGCGCCGAACTGCATCACCTTGTAGCCCGCTTCCACGAGCGCCGCGCTGATGTTCGATGTGGTGGTCGACTTGCCGATACCGCCCTTGCCGTAGATGGCGATCTGCTTGAGTTTCTTCGACATTTTCTCTCCTGACCAGGTTGAGGGCTTGCTCAGCCGTGCGAAAAGGTGGGCTCGACCTTAAGGCCGTCGCCGTAAAGCTCGTTCGTGTAGTCGCTGACGCCGGGGATGCCACAGGCGTCGGCACGGCAGCGCTGGCAGTGCGTGAAGACGCGCAGGTGTTTCGCAGCCTCGGCACGGGCGCGCTGGCGCTCGATCATTCCCGGCTCCTTGAGATGCGCGAGGTTGTGCTGCGGGATCAGCGGGATGATGTTGATGAGGTGCGCGCCGAGCGCGGCAACGCGGGCCGCGACCTCGCCGATGTGGTGGTTGTTTACGCCGGGGATCAGCACCGTGTTGATCTTGATCGTGAGGCCGAGCCTTGACGCCGCCTTGATGCCTTCCAGCTGTTGCGCGATGAGCCGTTCGGCAGCGGCGATCCCGTCCAGGCGCTTTCGCTGCCACGCGATCTTCGGCGTGATCTGTGCCTGAATTTCCGGATCGACGGCGTTGACTGTCACCGTCACGGTTTCGACGCCTGCCGACGCGAGCGCATCGACATGCTGCGGCAGCGCGAGGCCGTTGGTCGACAGGCACAGCACGAGATGCGGCCAGCGCTCATGCACGCGGGCGAAGGTTTCGAGCGCGTGCGGCGTGGCGAGCGGATCGCCCGGCCCAGCGATACCGACCACCGCGAGGTTCGGCAGAAGGGCGAGCGCGCGTTCGACGATGCCGACGGCTTCATCGGGCGAAAGGAGCCGCGCGGCGACGCCGGGGCGCTTCTCGCTGCGGTTGAAGTCGCGGCGGCAGAATGCGCATGCGATATTGCAGGTGGGCGCGACCGGGAGGTGCAAGCGCGCCGCTGCCGCGTGGCCCTCGGCGGTTGTGCTGAAGCAGGGATGACGGCCTTCGAGGGCAGGAAAGGCGGGCGCGGCCGTCTCTTTCATCGCCCGGATCGCACAGCCGCTTCCCTCTCCGTCAGAAGGCCGCTTTCGGCGAGTTCGCCGAGCGCCTGCTCGATCGCGTCTTCGGTCTCGAAGGCGAGGATGCCGAGCGCGTCGAGCCTGTTCACGGCGCATTCGCCGATGCGGGTCACGAGGACCGCGCGGCAATCGCTGACGAGGTCAACGGATACGTCCATCGGATCGCGCACGGTCCGCTCGTCGCGTGCTGCACCGCAGGCAGGAAGGTTGCGCCGCGTTTCCAGAAGCCGGAACCGTCCATCCGCGAAGTCCCAGATCTGGAATTGCAGCGCGTACCCGAAATGCTCGGTGACAGCTATGCCGTCGCTCGTTCCGATTGCGACTTTCATACGCTTTCCCGGATAATCTGATGCACCGCCCCTGCGCTTCACTTGCCGAACGGCGAGCGTTTCCGAACCGGCTTCAGAAAGCCACCCGCGGCGGGCGAAAACCCCGTAGGATGCTGACTTTTTCCCTCAATTTTATCAAGAATAATTTTTGCGAAATAGGCGAAAACGGCGTAACAAAGGGAAGTAATTTCTCCGTTCGAGGATTTGCCGTTATGACATTTTTCGAAACGGATGATCGACGTACGTTTTTGCCGGTTGGATGTGCATATTTGGAAGAGCGTCAATGTGAGCTGCAATCGAGCGTATCGCCATCACATCACGCACGTGTGCAGCGGGCGGGCAGCTTCGATTTCGCGAACGCGTCCCTATCGGCTGGAGGAGGACGCTTGGCTGGGCGCGTCAGGCGCGCTCGCGAATCTTGGCCGGCTTCTTCTTCGCCTTGGTCTCAGGTTTCAGCGGCCCCCAGACGCGGCTGTAATACGTATCGACCAGTTGAAGCGCGGCGATCGGGTTATGGCCGAGCACGCGATCCTTCGCGACGAGCACCGTTGAAAGCCCGTTCGCATATTTGAAGAACAGGCTGTCATGTCCGAGGCATAGCCCGAGCACGATATTGAACTCGCTGCCGTGCCGGTTCAGCATCTCGGCCTGCGTGACGGGATTGCACATCGGCTCGAAGGCGCCGGGCTTGATTTTCTCGCCATCCTTCAGGCCGATGTCTTCCTTCGGGATGTTCCCGGCCTTGCACGAAACCGAAACCACCTCGAAGCCGTGGCTTTCGAGGATGCGTGACAGCACATTGGCCTGTTCTATCAGTCCGATGCAATTCGCAATGCCGAGCTTCTTGAAACCCATGCGCTTCGAGAACTCGACGATTTCCTCGACGCGCGTCCACTTGCAGTAACCCTCTGCCTCGACGCGCGCCGAAACTTGCGCGATCTTCAACGTCTCCGCATCGTCATAGGAGGACCAGCCGTCGGCGATGGTCGCGGGATCGACCTTGCTCGGGCAGAAGCCCGGCCCGCGCGCCTCCGCCTCGCCCTGTTTGCAGGCCTGAACCGTGGATGGGCACAGCGCGCATGTTGGATCTTTGTATGTCATTGCCGCTTACCAGGTCGCTTCGAGGCCGAGAAGGCCGAGGATTTTGCGGCGAAGCTCGACAAGGTCGGGATCGTCGCGGTGGCGAGGATAATCGCGATCTACAGGAATGTCCGCCTTGACGGTGGCAGGGCGGTCGCTGAATACGATGATGCGCGTCGCCATCACAAGCGCTTCTTCCACGTCATGCGTGACAAGGAGCGCCGTGAAACCCTTCTGCTGCCAGAGCCGCACGATTTCGCCCTGCATCGAGATCCGAGTGAGCGAGTCGAGCTTGCCAAGCGGCTCGTCGAGGATGAGGAACTCCGGGTCGTTGACGAGCGCGCGAGCCAGCGCCACGCGCTGCGCCATGCCGCCCGAAAGCTGATGCGGATAGGCCTTCTTGAACGGCGTCAGGCCCACGAGCGCCAGCGCTTCATCCACGCGGTGGCGTCGCGTCTTCAAGAGCCCCTGTGCTTCGAGGCCGAGCGCCACGTTGTCGTACACGCTACGCCACGGGAAGAGCGTGGGATCCTGAAAGACCACGACGCGTGAGGGGTCCGGCCCGGTAATCGCCTTGTCATCCACGCGGATTTCGCCGCGCACCGGCTGTTCGAGGCCCGCGACGAGCCGCAGCAACGTTGATTTTCCGCAACCGGACGGCCCGAGCAGAGCCACGAACCCACCCGGCTGGACGCGGAAGCCGACATTGTCCAGCACGGGCAGCGGATTGCCTTCGAGCGTGTAGGCATGGCTGACGCCATGGACGTCGAGCGGCCGCGTGGCAGCGGCGACCGGCTCGTGCGCATAGGCTGTTGCGCCTACCATTTCACATCGCCTTTCTGATAGGAGAGCACCCGGTCGCGGATCTTGAAAAGCAAGGAAACAAGGCCCGTGCACATCAGCGCCATCACGATCAGCGCCGCATACATGTTCGCGTAGGCCGCCCAGCCCTGCGCCCATTGAAGATAGAAGCCGAGGCCCGCCTTCACGCCCATCATTTCGGCGGTGACGAGCACGGCGAAGGACGCGCCAAGCCCCATGAACAACCCGACGAACACATGCGGCAGCGCGGCCGGGATCGCCACCTTGAAGATGAGGAAGCGTTCGTTCGCGCCGAGCGTTCGCGCCACGTCATAATAGGCGGGGTTCACGCTCGCCACGCCGGACCATGTCAGCACGGCCACCGGAAACCCGGTCGTCAGCGCTATGAGGAAGATGCTGGCGCTGAAGCTCGACGGGAAGGCGAAAAAGGCGATGGGAAGCCACGCGATGGACGGCACCGGGCCTATGAACCGCATGATCGGATGCACCCAGTAGCCGAAGGTTCTCGACCAGCCGAGCGCGACGCCCACCCAGAAGCCGATGATCGCGCCAAATGCGAAGCCCAGGAACTCAAGCCTGAGAGAGGCGAGCACGCCTTCGATGAGTTTCGGGTAATCGTCGGTGAAGACTTCCAGAAGGCCGTGCGGCGGAGGAAAGAAAGGTTGGGGCAGCACGCCGAGCTTGCCCGCGAGCAACTGCCAGATCAGCGTGAAAATGCCGAGCGCCAGCGACCACGGCAGCAGGCGGCGCACCTTCGCGCCAAGCGCGGGCTGCCAGATGCCCGTGACAACGCCTGCGATCAGCGCGGCGCCAATGAGAATGCTGAGTGCCGCGAATTCGGGCACGCGGCCGAAATCGATCACGTCAGGCATGTAATAGGTGACAGCCGCCGTCGCGAGCCACGAGGCGCTCGCCGCTAACGCAAGGAGCACCGCTGGTATCTTGATCGCCTGATTCGACCGGGAAAGGTTTGAGGCTTCGCTTCCCTGGCCATCCAGTGTTGTCGTGATTAGGGTCATGGAACTCCCGAGAAGCGGCAGGCGCAACAATCGCCGCAAACACATCGCGGTTCGCAGCGGCGGGCCGCGCGAACGAGGCAATTTTAAGGGCGGCGCGACCAGCTCATCAACTGATATTTTTCGTTTCCGGCGCCTACAGTGAGCATAACGAGGATGATTGTTCTCTTGCGAGAGCAAGATGGAATTTTTTTCTACGCAAGTGCCGGACGCGATGAGTTTTGCGCTGTCCTGTCAGGAAATATGGACTCGGCTCGGATGATGCTCATGCCCCATCGGGCGGTGCCGCCATCGCGTCAGCGAAATAGCCAAAAACCTGTCGAACTCGCAAATGGGATGGGATCGCATTGCGCCTCAGCTTCATGCGTTAGTAAGAAAAGTCGCTGCTCCGGCTGGAATTGGCGATATTTGCTTTTAATAACGCCCCCGATGTCCCGGTTTGAGAGGCACCCTTTTCGTTTCAAATTGACCAAAACGATAGGCATCGTCAGGATGGTGACCGAAATTCGACCACCTACGGGGCGCGTTCTGGGCGCGGGAATTGCGAGGGACTTCTCATGACGCATGACACATCGGATGCGGAAGACGCGGTTGAAAAGGCACCGGCTGACAAGCAGCAAGCCATCAGCCGCCGCGCGATCCTGACAGGCGCGGGCGCTGTCGCCCTCGCAGCCCCGTTTGTGCTCTCGGCGCGAGGCAGCGTTGCCGGTCCCATTCCGGCATTTCCGACCGGCCTGCCAGACTCGGCCGTGTGCCGTGTTGCGGACAGCGTGGCCGCCACCGGGCCGCTGAAGAAGGTGAGCCTCGCCTGGAATGCGGGGGCGGCCTGCCTCGTCGGGATCACGACGACGAAAGAGAAGGGCATCTTCGCGAAGCACGGGCTCGACGTGGAACTCGTCAACTTTTCAGGCTCGACCGATCAGCTTCTGGAAACCATCGCCACCGGCAAGGCCGATGCCGCCGTCGGCATGGCGCTTCGCTGGCTGAAGCCGCTCGAAGGCGGCTTTGACGTGAAGATCGTGGGCAGCACCCATGGCGGATGCTTGCGCCTCCTCGTGCCCGCGACGAGCGACATCAAGAAGCTCGAAGACCTGAAGGGCAAGACGGTTGCTGTGAGCGACATGAACTCGCCGTCGAAAAACTTCTTCTCGGTGCGGCTCAAGAAAGCCGGGCTCGATCCAGAGAAGGATGTCGACTTCCGCCCCTTCCCACTGCCGCTCCTGCGCACCGCCGTCGAGAAAGGCGAGGCGCATGCCCTGGCCGAAAACGACCCGATGCCGTATCTCTGGCTGAAGGACGGTCAGTTCGTGGAAATCTCGTCGAACCTCACCGACGAATATGCGAACCGCGTGTGCTGCCTCATCGGCGTGCGCGGCACCACGTTGCGCGAAGACAAATCCACAGCTTCCGCGATCGTGCGTGCGCTTGTGGAAGGCGCAAACTATGCGCACCATAATCCGGAAGAGGCCGCCGCGACGTATGTGCCGTACACGGCTGGCAAGGTCACGGTCGAAGACGTGACGACGCTGGCGAAATATCACACGCACGGCCATCACCCGAACGGTGCCGACCTCAAGAATGAGCTTATGCTTTATGCTGAGGAACTGAGGCTCGTCAACGTACTGAAGCCTTCAACCGACATCGGCAAATATGTCGAGCGCATCTATGCCGACGTGCTGAGCTGAGCGCGCATACAGCATCGTGCCACCAAATCAGACGCGGCACGATGCTGTAAATTTCCGTTGTCGATCAGCTACTGTGCGTCACATCGCGTTCGACCTGACGCAGGCTGATCAAGAGCGAAGCGCCGCCCTCGGTCGTTGCCGAATTGGTTTCTGGCGATGAGCGGCGCACGATCTCGTAAGGGTCGACGCGCTCGGTTCGTTGCCGCTCGATGTTGCGAATCGCTCCACCGAAGCGGCGACTGCACCGTGATACGAGGCGCAGCGCGCCTTCGAGCGCTCGAAGCGCCCAAGCATTTGTTGTTTAATGTTGTCGTAGCCAACACGGCAACGGTCAGGCTGCCGAACTGGTAAAGCTCGAAAGCGTCTCCACGTCGCCCGTCCAAGTGTAGGCGGCAATGAGCGGCTCGTCGCCCGTCTCCATCACATGCACGATGTTCGACGGATGAAGAATGAACGAGCCCGGCGAGCGCTCGTGTGTAATGCCCTCCGCCGTCCAGCGCGCCGTGCCGCTCAGCACATAATAGGTTTCGATGGCCGGGTGGCGATGCTCCGGATAGCGGACGCGCGGGCCGATAGCGGTGATGCCCAGGCACACCTTTTCGCTTCGGAACGGCGCGATGGGGCCGATGAGTTCCGCCCACGCCATGCTGTTTTCGAGGCCGGGAGCGTCGGGGCGCGGCTCGTAGCTGTAGCGCCACGGAAGGGCTGGCAACAGCGGTTGAAACGCGGCCATAAGGTCCGTCACCGCGCCGTTCCGCGAGGGAAGGTTGCCCGACAAATAGCGCGTGACGCCGTGGCCGCTTGGCGCGAGATGGGTGAGGTCGGGCTTGGCGAAATTGACCTTATCGAGAAGCGCGAGAACGGCCGAAAGTTCGCGCGCAACGTCGGCCGCCTCCATTTCACGGAGCCGCGCGTAATGAGAGCGCAACAGTTTTATGGCGGCGAGGACGCGGTTCAGCGTCTCGGCTGTGACAGTTGCGTCGGTCATCGCGTCAGCCGACCCAAGAGCGCAGCGCCGCGAAGGTGTGGCCGATTACCTCGCCGCGCTTCCATGCCTCGTAAGCTTCTGACGGGGCGAGCCGATCGGACGCGATGCTGTCTTCGATCTCCAGCGCCCGCGCGCCAGAACTTTCCAGATCAACGCCGTCGAACGCATCGGCGAGCCGCGCAGCAAGATAAAAATGGAACGGCCCATACCCGTCGCGCTGCCGCTCCGCATGGCCCCGAATGATTTCCTCAGGCATCGCCTGAATTTTCCAGCCGTAGGTATAGATTTCGGACTTGAGCCCGGCGAGCGTCGCAATCTCTTGAAACAGCGACAACGGCACGCGCCCGCCGAGCATCGACAGCACCGCGCCGCCTGGCTTCAGGAAGTGCGGCGCTTGCTGCAAGGCCAGATAGTGCAGCGCGAGGAAGTTCATTTGCAGGATGTCCGGCACCGGTTCCGTGCGCGGCGAGAAATGGCCGGAACTCGTGCGCTCGGCAGCGATTCGCTCCGCGTCGTCGATCTGGATGTTCGGCAGGTTCTCGTAGATGAGATCGTAGCGCAGCGCGACGGGGTGGAGCGGTGATAGCAGGTCGCCTGCACCCGCATCGAGCGCGATGCCGAACGGATCGCGCAGGTTGCGGGTGATGTTGGTCACGGCCGTCGATACCACTTCCTCATGCACATCGGTGATGCCGATCCGCGTCGCTCCCAGCGTTTCGATTGCGGCGAGCGCGTCGAGGCCCACGCCCGTGCCGATGGACGCGAACGCCTGCTGCACGCCCTGGCGCTGACGGATCAGTTTGAACGCTGGCACTGCAACGGTTGCAACCCAGTCGGCGGCAAGTTCGTCGGGCAGCGGCACGAAACTGCGGTCGGTGTAGGTGATGGCAAGCCGGCTGGCGACATGTTCGGGCTTGCTCGCAAGGCCGAGATAGCGCGCGGCGTCGACCTCGATAGTCGGGTGACCGTCGCGCACGCCGGTCGCGGATGTCAGGGGCATGGATGTCTCCACTGCGGCCGCTACTGGAGCGCCTGTTCAAAATCCTCAACGATATCTTTCGTGTCCTCGATGCCGACGGACACGCGGATCATGTCGGGCGTGATGCCGGACGCGCGTTGCTGCTCCTCGGTGAGCTGCGCATGCGTGCTCGACGCCGGATGCAGCACGGAGGTGCGCGCATCGCCGACATGCACGACGAGCGCCGCGACCTTCAGCTTCTTGACGAAAAGGTCGATAGCTTCGATGCCACCGGACAGGCCGAAGGTCAGCACGCCGCTGCCCGCGTCCTTCAGGAAGTATTTCGCAATGCGTTCGCGGCCGAGCGCGTCGAGGCCCGGATAGCCGACGAACGTCACCCGCGGATGATCGGTGAGGAATGTCGCGAGGGCCAGCGCGTTCTCGCGGTGCGCGCGCATCCGAAGGTGCAGCGTCTCAAGCCCGAGCGTGAACAGGAATGCGTTCTGCGGGCTGAGGCAAGCGCCGAAGTCTCGCAGGAATTGCGCGCGCGCCTTGGCGAGATACGGCGCTTTCGGGAACTTCTCTGTATACCGCGCGCCGTAATAGGTCGGGTCCGGTTCGGTGATGTCGGGGAACTTGCCATTGTTCCAGTCGTAATTGCCGCCGTCGATGACGATGCCGCCGATGCTCGTCGCGTGCCCGTCGATATATTTGCTCGCGGAGTGCGTGACGATGTTCGCGCCGTGAAGGAACGGGTTGCAGAGCACGGGCGTGGCGAGCGTGTTGTCGACGATGAAGGGCACGTCGAAGCGGCGCGCGAGGCGGGAGAGTTTGTCGAAATCGAGGATGTTGAGACCGGGATTGCCAATGGTCTCGCCGAAAAGCACCTTCGTGTTCGGGCGGAAAAGCGCCGCGATTTCCTCCTCGGGCTGCTCAGTCTCGAAGAACGAAGTCTCGATGCCGTATTTTTTCAGCGTGTTGTTGAAGAGCGAGAACGAGCCGCCGTAGAGCGTCGTGGCGGAGACCGCGTGATCGCCTTCCTTAAGGATATTTGTCAGCGCGAGCACATTTGCGGCCTGGCCCGAGGCCGTGGCGACGGCGGCGGCTCCGCCTTCAAGAATGCGCACCTTCTCCTCGAAGGCGGTCACGGTCGGATTCCCCGTGCGGCTGTATTTGTAGCCGAACTCCTGAAGCGTCATCACGCGGTTCACCTGCGCGATGTCGTCGTATTTGTAGGTCGTGCTCTGCACAATGGGTGTGATGCGAGGCTCGCCCACCTTCGGCGTATACCCCGCCTGAATACAGAGCGTGCCCTTGCCGTAATTGCTCATGATATTTCGTTTCCCGAAGGTCTTCGCGAGCGCTCAAACTCCTACCGGCACGTTTCAAGCCGATTCCCGGATCGCACCTCGCTCAAGTTCGCCGCCTGCATACACCTTCGCCAGCAAATGGAATAGGACAATATTGCCTTACAGCGGATTAATAAGTCCATTTTCATAATGTTATTCTACTAATTAGTCATAATCAAGCATGGAATTGCCGAAATCTTGTCCGGCAGCTGACAGCAACTTTCGGTGTAGCGCTGAGACAGGGATCTTTTTTCAGGATGGACGATCTTGTCGCCCATCTTGAGCGACCTATCCGATGTAGCAAGATTATCTCTGCGAGGCAGCGAGAGCCTGCTCGAGATCCCAGATGAGGTCGTCCACGTCCTCCGTGCCGACGGACAGTCGGATCTGGTTCGGCTTCACGCCCGCGAGCAGTTGTTCCGCTTCGGTGAGTTGGCCGTGCGTGACGGTCGCCGGATGCACGATCAGCGATTTCGAGTCCCCCACATTGGCGAGGAAGGAGAAGAGCTTCACGCTTTCGATGAGCTTCTTTGCGCGCTCGAAGCCACCCTTCACGCCGAAAGTCAGAATGGACCCCGGCCCCTTCGGCAGATATTTCCGCGCAAGCTCGTGATGGGGGCTGCTCGCAAGGCCAGGATAGTTCACCCACTCCACTTCCGGGTTTGCCTCAAGCCATTCGGCGATGGCCTGCGCATTCGCGATCTGGCGTTCGAGCCGGAAGGACAGCGTCTCAAGTCCCTGCAAGAAGAGGAATGCGTTGAACGGGCTCAGGCTCGCGCCGAGGTCGCGCAGGTAATGCAGTCGCGCCTTGATGATGTAGGCGATGTTGCCCACGCCCGGATAGTTGCCCCACTTGTCCCAATGGACGAAGCCGCTATAGGCCGGGTCGGGCGTCGTGAAGTCGGGGAACTTGCCGTTCGCCCAGTTGAAATTGCCGCCGTCGACGATGAGCCCGCCGATGCTCGTGCCGTGGCCGCCGATGAACTTCGTTGCCGAATGCACCGAGATATTCGCGCCGTAGTCGAACGGGCGGAACAGGTAGGGCGTGGCGAAGGTGTTATCGACGATGAGCGGGATGCCATGGCGCTCGGCGATGCGCGCCACGGCTTCGAAGTCGATGATGTTGATGTCGGGGTTGCCGATGGTTTCGACGAAGAGCGCGCGGGTCCGCTCATTGATGGCGCGCTCGAAATTGTCGGTGTCGGCAGGATCGACGAGCGTCGTCCTGACGCCGTGCTTCGGCAGCGTGTTCTGGAACAGGTTGAACGAGCCGCCGTAAAGGGTCTTCGCCGCGACGATCTCGTGGAGCGGCAGGGCGAGCAGCGCGGCGATGGCGGCGGAAATGGCCACGGCCACATGCGGCGTCGCGTGCGTTTCATGCGCATCGCCGGCGCGGCCGAAGATGATGCCATGCCGCGACAGCGAGTAGATGATGCGCGCACCCGCGTTGATGCTGCCGAGCGCCGACGCGAAGAAGCTTGCCGCAACGCCCGCCGCGATCAGAAGGCCGAGCGGTTCCAGGCCGACGCTCGTCGCGAGAACGGAAAGCGGCGCGTCCACTTTGTCGAGACCGGTTGCGGCGCCCTGAAAGGCGGCGACGAGCACGTAGCCTGTGAAGACGAAGAAGAGACCGACGGAGAGCACCGTCACGATCACAGCGCGGGGAATGACGCGCAGCGGCCGCGCCTCGCCGTCGCGCTCGTCGAGGCGATGGCGCTCAAGGGCAAGTGTTTCTCAAGCCTCATTCAAATGCTTGGTACGCGTTCCGCCGCCGAACGTCTCGCGCAATTGCTGCTGCTGATGGCCGAGATGGGCGGCCAGCGCATCGGCGACCGCATAATCATAAACCGCACGCTGACGCAGGACGAACTCGCCCGACTGGTCGGTGCGACCCGCCAGTGGATTTCCGCGACGCTCGAACGGTTTCGCGAGAAGGGGCTGATCGAGGTTGCCCCGGACCGGATCGTGATCCTCGACGAGGCGCGCTTGCGATGCTCGCGCTGAGTTTTGCGAGATCCTCCAGCTAAGCGAAAACCCCACCCCTGGCTCAAAATAGGACAAATTCCTAGAAATGGCGTATGCAGGGCCATAAAATTTCAATATTTCGAAAATGTGAGCGGCGATTTAGAATGTTGTAAGCCAAGAAGGTCGGCTCGACAATCTGAAAAGGCTTCGCGAGGAGATGACGCGGCGGGCGCGAGAGATCGCGCATGAGATGTCCGACAGGATGCCATCGACCGCGCATGGCCGCGTTGGAGCTTCGACGATTATCTGGCCCATGTTGCGCAATTCCTATCGGCCCCCTTCCTCCATCAGCAGGTCGAGCGCCGCGACGTAGGCGTCCAGCGCATGAAGGCGAGCGTGTGCAACGCTTCACGCTGTCAGTCGGTATAATGCCGCTTTACGCGGGATCGATGCGGGAGCAAGACCGCCTGAATATCCATAGCGCATGGACAAATCTCGCTGGACCTTCGGGACAGACGTTGACGCATCTGTTCAAATCGATTTTATCCATTGGGATTGTAAAGTATGGAGGTGCTAATGCCGCAATCCGCAGGCCGGGATAAGGAGGAACGCATTCCGCATGTCCTCGCACATAATTCGGCTGACAACGTGGCCGTTGTGGTGATCGAGGGGCTGAGCGCGGGCACAACCGCATTCGGCGTCATCACCGAAACCGACGCGCCGTTCGATGTCCAGGTGAAGCAAGACATTCCAATCGGCCATAAGGTTGCGCTGAAGGATCTGAAGGCAGGCGACACCGCTATCAAATACGGCCAGGACGTGGGCCGCATCGTGAAGGATGTCGCCAAGGGCGAGCATGTCCACATCCACAATCTCAAGACCAAGCGCTGGTAAGGACGCCACGATGAGCATAGTGCAAGGCAAGGAAAGCCCGTTCGTGGGCGGCGCACCGGATCAGTTTTATACGCCCGCGCTTCCGGCGAAGCGGGCTTCACAGGATTACGCGAAGGCCACCTTCACCGGCTGGCGGCGCGAAAATGGCCGCATCGGCGTGCGCAATCACGTTGTCATCCTGCCGCTGGACGACCTCTCCAACGCGGCATCTGAAGCTGTCGCGGCGCAGGTCAAGGGCACGCTCGCCCTGCCCCACGCCTATGGCCGCCTCCAGTTCGGCGAAGACCTCGAACTCTTCTTCCGCACGCTGATCGGCACCGGCTCGAACCCAAACGTGGCCGCCGTCGTCGTCATCGGCATCGAGGACCAGTGGACGAACCGCGTCGTCGAGGGCATCGCGAAGACGGGCAAGCCAGTCGTCGGCTTCGGCATCGAGGGCCACGGCGACATCGCGACCGTCGCCAAGGCGAGCTACGCTGCGAAGAAGTTCGTTCAATGGGCGACCGAACTTCCGCGCGAAGAAGCCCCAATCTCCGAGCTTTGGGTTTCGACGAAGTGCGGCGAGTCCGACACGACCACCGGCCTCTCCTCCTGCCCCGCCGTCGGCAATATGTACGACAAGCTGATCCCGCTCGGCATCTACGGCGTGTTCGGCGAAACGACCGAGATCACCGGCGCGGAGCACCTGGCACGCGAGCGCGCAGCGACGCCCGAGATTGCCGAAAAGTGGTATGCCATGTGGAAGGCGTATCAGGAGGACGTGATCGAGGCTCACAAGACGAACGACCTGTCCGACAGCCAGCCGACCAAGGGGAATATCGCGGGCGGCCTCACGACTATCGAGGAGAAGGCGCTCGGCAACCTCGAAAAGATCGGCCACAATTCCAAGTTCCTGGACGCGCTGGAACCCGCCGAAGCGCCTGCGAAAGGCCCCGGCCTGTACTTTATGGATTCGTCCTCGGCGGCTGCCGAATGCGTGACGCTGATGGCGGCGGCGGGCTATGTGGTCCACACCTTCCCGACCGGTCAGGGTAATGTCATCGGCAACCCGATCCTGCCAGTGGTAAAGATCTCGGGGAACCCGCGCACGATCCGCACCATGGGTGAGCATATCGACGTGGACGTGTCAGGCGTTCTGCGCCGCGAGATTACCATCAGTCAGGCGGGCGACTCGCTCATCGACATGATCGTGCGCACTGCCAACGGGCGTCTCACGGCGGCGGAAGCGCTTGGTCACCGCGAATTTGTCATCACAAAGCTTTATCGGAGCGCTTAAGGCGCGGATCGAACCAAAAGCCGGGGGCGTGCGCCCCGGCTTTTTCGCGACCCTGATGCATCCGAAGTGGGGCAGGAGGCAGATCGGTGAAAATTGTCGTAACCGAATTTATGGAGGAGGACGTCCTCTGCAACGGGCTACCGGATGCGCTGGTCGTCTACGATCCCGACTTGGTCGACAAGCCAGACGCGCTTCTCGCCGAATCCGCCGATGCGGAGGCGCTCATCGTACGCAACCGCACGCAGGTGACGGGTGCCCTGCTCGATGCAGCGCCACGGCTCAGATGCGTGGGCCGCCTTGGCGTCGGCCTCGACAACATCGACACCGCCGCATGCAAGGCGCGCGGCATCGCCGTCTATCCGGCGACCGGCGCGAATGATATTTCCGTCGCGGAATACGTCATCGCGTCGGCGCTGCTGCTCACGCGCGGTGCGTTCGGCGCAAGCGCGGAGCTGGCGCAAGGCCGCTGGCCCCGTCAGGCGCTGATGGATGGCGGCGAGATTTTCGGCAAGCGCTTCGGCCTTGTCGGCTTCGGCGCCATCGCGCGGCAGGTGGCGCGACGGTCGGCCGCCCTCGGCATGACGGTCGCCGCACACGATCCTTTCATCGCGAACGATGACCCGGTCTGGGCGCAGGATTTCGGCCGCGTGGAGCGTCTCGACCTCGACGCGCTGCTGGAAACTTCCGACATCGTCTCCCTTCACGTGCCGCTGACTGACGCCACGCGCGGCCTCATTAATGAGCGCGCCCTCGGCCTTATGAAGCCGCACGCGATCCTTATCAATACGGCGCGCGGAGGCGTGGCCAATGAGCAGGCCCTCGCCCGCGCGCTTGTAGAAGGCCGCATCGGTGGTGCGGCGCTGGATGTGTTCGAGGCGGAACCGTTCCCGCAAGGCTATGCCAGCCGCTTCGAGGGCGTCCCGAATCTCATTCTCACACCGCATATCGCGGGGCTAACGGCGGAAGCGAACCGCCGCGTGTCGGAAATTACCGTCGCAAATGTGCGCCGCCATCTGTTCGGCACCTGAAACACCCCCGTTCTGACCATCGAGGAGCTGGCAGCCTTTGGCGCTGCGGCGCTGAGGCCGTTCCCCCGCTATTACCCACTCCTTGATAGGCGCACGGAAGATTTTCGCAGAGCTTGCTAAAGAGAAGGATGTCGCCTCGCAACTGGGCGCGGAGCAACGCCTTAACTCTCCGGGCTGCCTCAGTAGCACAATGTTTTTCGTGCGAGACTGAACGGGGCAAGGTGTGCTGGCCCGCTTGTTTGACACTCGTCGACGCATAAAAGAATAGTCAAGCGACGTTTCAACCGAGCGAACCAAGCGATGTTTTTTGCAAGACCAAGCGGACCCGACTCGGTTGGGGACCCAGTGAGCGATGTCCGGCGTCACGCCGAAGGGGCACCGCTTCTCTCTCTCAAAGGGGTCACTCTTCAGTATAAAACCCGCGATAGCCTCGTCACGGCGACTTACCGCGTCGATTTTCAGGTCTTCAAGTCTGATCGCTATATTCTTCTCGGGCCGTCTGGCTGCGGGAAATCGACCTTGTTGAAGGCGGTCGGCGGCTTTATCCGCCCCGCCGAAGGTCAAATCTTGCTCAATGGCAAGAGGATCACAAGGCCAGGCCCCGATCGGATGATGGTTTTCCAAGAGTTTGATCAACTGGCACCCTGGAAAACGGTTCGCGAAAACATCCTCTTTCCAATGCGTGCAACCGGGAAGTTTTCCCGCGCGGAAGCACACGAACGCACCGAACACTACATAGAGAAGATCCGGCTTCAGGAATTCGCAGACGCCTATCCGCATACCCTTTCGGGTGGCATGAAGCAGCGCGTTGCCATCGCGCGCGGCATGGCGATGGAGCCGGATGTTCTGTTGATGGACGAGCCGTTCGCTGCTCTCGACGCGCTAACACGTGATCGAATGCAAGATGAACTCTTGCGGCTCTGGGAGGATACGCGCGTCACGCTTTTGTTCGTGACCCATTCCATTAGCGAAGCCATCAAAATCGGTAATCGCATTCTTCTTCTTTCGGCGCTGCCAGGGCAGGTCAAGGCGGAGATCGGCACACGTGACGGCAGCTTCCTGGATGCAGGACTTCAGGCCATGATTCACGACATCCTCTTCTCGGACACCGCTACCGCCGTAGCCGCTCATGCCTGAGACTTTGGCTGATGCCGTGCGACGGCAAGACGTATTCTTCGAAACGCAACCCGCCGGAACGATTGGTCCGATTGAAAAACCGATTCCTTTCGCCGCGCTTGTTTGGGGCAACGGCGCGTTTCGCAAAACGATCATCCTGATCGCGCTGGCTGTCGTTTGGGAGCTTTATGCTCGCCACCTCAATAACGACCTACTTTTCCCGACGTTCTTTCAGACACTTACAGCCTTCTTCAACGAGACTGCCAATGGGACACTGCCGCGGCGCGTGTGGGTCTCGCTGAAGGTACTTCTCACGGGATATGGCATCGGCATTCTGATCGCGGCTTGCATTACTGTACTCGCGCTCGTCACGCGCATCGGCGAGGATCTTCTCGAAACGCTCACCGCCATGTTCAACCCGCTGCCCGCGATCGCGCTGCTACCGCTGGCGCTGATCTGGTTCGGGCTGGGTACGCAGAGCATCGTCTTCGTCCTCGTCCATTCGGTGCTTTGGC